>QMLJ01000001.1 GCA_003643935.1 Deltaproteobacteria bacterium
CCAGCATCGCGTTCGGAGAAGGTGCTCAAGGGACTTATCAGGGCTGGTATGAACATTGCCCGCTTGAATCTAAGCCACGGTAGCCTGGATCAGCATGCAAGGGACATAAGGCTAATCCGTAGACTCTCGGACGAATCAGGCAGGCCTGTTGCCATACTGGTAGATCTCCCGGGGCCCAAGATACGGGTGGGCAGGCTGAACAAGGAACCAATGGTATTGAAAAAGGGAGATAATGTAACCCTCACGGTGCGTAATCTGACCGGGGATACATCTCTAATACCCGTTGAGTTCAAGGGCCTTATAAAAAGCCTAAAGACAGGTGGCAAGGTATATCTAAACGATGGTTTCATACAATTAAGGGTACTGGAGATAAAGGGCGATGACGCTGTCTGCAAGGTAATCATAGGAGGCAAGCTGCTTTCACACAAGGGTCTTAATGTTCCAGGTGCAGACCTGGGGGTGGATGCTGTAACGGTAAGGGACCTGGAACTGCTTGATTTTGCACTCAAGAATAATGTTGACGCTGTGAGCGTGTCGTTTGCAGGTAGTGCAGAGGATATAAATATGGCCAGGGATTTCGCCTTGGCCAAGGGTAAGGATATCCACGTAGTGGCAAAGATAGAGAGAAGTCAGGCAGTTGAAAACATAGACGGGATACTTGAAGCCTCTGATGCCATAATGGTTGCCCGTGGTGACCTGGGCGTGGAGATACCGATAGAAAAGGTGCCTGTTGTCCAGAAGATGATCATTCGTAAGGCAAACGTGATGGGAAAACCAGTGATCACTGCGACCCAGATGCTGGAATCCATGACTTCTAACATAAGGCCAACAAGGGCAGAGGTAACAGATGTTGCAAATGCCATACTTGACGGTACTGATGCCGTGATGCTCTCAGAGGAAACAGCCATAGGTGATTACCCGGTAGAAACCGTGAGGATGATGTCTAAGATTGCATCTGTTACAGAGAAGAATAGGATACAGAGGCAAGTTCTTAAGATCGTCCAGGGTTATAAGAAGTCAGGTTTTAGTGCCACGAGTATCGAGGACGTTATTTCTTCATCCCTTATAGATGCTTTAAACATGCTTGACATACGACTCATCCTTACGCCGACCCATAGTGGCAGTACCCCCAGGCTAGTATCCAGGTTCAAGCCCAGGTGCTGGATAATCTCTTTTAGCGAAAGTATGGCCGTGTGCAATTTCCTCTCACTTTCATACGGCGTATACCCTGTGTTCATGGAGAGAAGGGAGAATATCCTTGATAAGGCAATCCAGTTCATAGAGAAAAACGGTCTGGCAAAGAAAGGAGATACGGTTATCCTTACAGAGGGGTTACTCCCGGGCAGGTCAGGGGGGACAGATACCTTCAGGATAATCCGTGTAGATTAGTCATCAGGGTTCTCGTACTTCTCCGCCTACATACTAGGTGCCTATAATCAAGCCATGGGTGTTTGACTTTTAACCTTGTTTGTGCTTTTTGATGCTCGGTACTGAACTCGTAGAGGGGGTGGGGTAATGATAGCTGTCGACGGGATAACTAAGTATTACGGTCCCAAGCTTGCGATCGACGGTATTTCATTTGAGGTCAAGCAAGGTGAGATACTGGGATTCCTGGGACCGAACGGGGCCGGGAAGAGCACTACCATGAAGATAATAACGGCGTTTATGCCTCCTACAACAGGTAGGGTAACCGTAATGGGATATGATACCGTGGATGATTCCTTGGAGGTAAGGAAGAGGACAGGCTATCTCCCTGAGAACAATCCCCTTTACACGGACATGAAGGTTGAAAGCTTTCTCAGGTTTGTCGCATCAGCAAAGAACGTCAAGAGGAAGAGTATCAAGGCCAGTGTAGATAATGTAATAATGGAATGTGGCCTCGAAGAGGTGCGAGGCAGGATTATATCCCGTCTCTCACGGGGTTATAGGCAAAGGGTAGGCCTTGCCCAGGCATTGATTAACGACCCGCCCGTGTTAATATTGGACGAACCGACTATAGGCCTTGATCCCAGGCAGATATACGAGATCAGGCAACTTATAAAGGACCTATCCGGCTCAAGGAGCATAATACTCTCTTCCCATATACTACCCGAGGTCTCCCAGTTGTGCGACAGGGTGGCTATTATCAACAGGGGCAAGATAGTAGCGATAGATACCCCTTCTAACCTCACTGCACAGCTGAGCGACCACAGGATAATAGAACTCTTAGTGGGGGAACGTATGGATGACGCCCTGGACCTGGTAAAAGGTATTGAAGGCGTTGTAAGCGCATCAAGGCTTAATTCTCACATAGTAATTGAGACCTCAAGGGATATGGACATAAGGCCGGTTATAGCAAGGAAAATAGTGGAAGCAGGTATCCCTCTCATGGAATTACATGCAAAAGAGATGAGTCTGGAAGACATATTCATGGAGCTTGTAACAGAAGAGGAGGTGTAGGTTGCGTAGCGTATATGCAAAGGAGATGCTGATATATTTCAGCTCTCCCATATTTTATGCTGTCTCTTTTATCTTTTTATGCGTGCTGGGCATCTTTTTCTACAATGATATGGCGTACATGAGCATGCTGGCGAGCAGGATCGCTCAGTACCAGCTTTCAACAGGCCTAGGTCTGGATAAGATTGTGTTAAGACCTTTGTTTTCCGACATGAGTATACTTCTCCTTTTTATAGTACCCATAATTGCAATGAGACTTTACTCTGAAGAAAAGGGGAACGGGACCATAGAGCTTATCTTCACATATCCCATTACTGACCTTCAGGTCTTGCTGGGCAAGTATCTTGCGGGACTCAGTGTGATAGCCATACTCCTTGGTATAACAACAGTTTTAATGTTGCTAGCAGGGATAGTGGTAAGTCCTGACTGGGGCCTGGTCTTTAGCTCATACCTGGGTCTATTCCTGGTAAGTGCATCCTTCCTTGCTATTGGTGTATTTGCTTCCAGTCTTACAAAAAACCAGATTATAGCTGCTGCATCGTCCTTGGGGATTATACTTGCCTTCTGGGCGGTTGGTTGGTTTTCTGATGTGTTCACTGCAAGTGCTGTTGCAAAATTTCTGGGGGAGCTGGGCATAATGGAGCATCTGGATGATTTTATGAAAGGCATGTTGAACGTAAAAGATGCCGTGTTCTACCTACTATTTTCACTGTTTTTCCTTTTCATGACCCTTAGGATTCTTGAATCACACACGTGGAGGGGCTAGGTGTATGAGAAATAAAAGCATCAAGTACATGTCTGGTACGGGTATAGCAGTAGCGGTATTTACTGCCATATTGGTTATCATATATATGATAGTATTGAATCATCCAAAGGTATATGATCTCACGCTCAGCGGGAAGAATACCCTTGATGTAAAGACAAGAAATATATTGGACTCGCTGGACTTTGATGTAAAGGTGCTTGTCTTTTGCAAGAATGATAACACCAGGGAAAAGGCCAAGGATATATTGGATCTTTTTGCGTATGCGAGCAAGCATGTTAACTATGAAATAATTGATCCTGACGTACACCCGGGTGAAGCTAAAAAATATGCGATAGAGAGATATGGACAGGCAATACTGGTGGGTAATGGAAAACAGCAAAGAATAGAGACGGTAAGCGAACAGAACCTGGATAGTGCGATATTAAAGCTGAAGATGTCAGGGAAAAAGACAATCTATTTCACTACGGGGCATGGCGAGAGAGATATAGAAGATAACAATAAAGACGGTCTGGCCACCCTAAAGAATGCCCTTAAGAGCGATAACTACAGGGTAAAGAAACTCATACTCATGAGGGAAAAGAGTGTACCATTGGATGCCGGCCTGGTTGCCGTAATTGGACCCAAAAAGCAGTTTCTCCCCGAGGAAATAAAGGAACTCGATGAGTACATAAAACAGGGTGGCAACTTGTTTATTGCCCTTGATCCCATGGAAGACACAGGTCTTGAAGGTTTTCTCTCAGAATATGGGGTGGTACTGGGAAATGACATGATCATAGATAAGTTCAGCAGGATACTTGGGGGTGATTATCTTATACCTGTTGTGAGTGAATATGGTGATGTAGATGCCTTGAGGGGCTTCAGGTATGCAACCTTTTTCCCGACTGCGTGTTCACTTTCAATAAAGAAGACACTACCAAAAGGTATAGAGATCAGGTGGTTAGCAAGGACGTCAAGTCAAAGCTGGGCAGAGACAGACCTGGATAGGCTAGAGAGGCAAGGTAAGGCTCAACTTGACAAGAAGGACAAGAAGGGCCCTGTTGATATAGGGTTGTTCTTGAAGAAAAAGCTGGATACAAAGGGTGGTGGTTATGCAAGGCTTATCGTATTCGGGGATTCCGATTTTCTATCCAATACATATATAATGACATCTGGGAATGAAGATCTTGCCATGAATTGCATGAACATGCTTCTAGGTGAGCGCGAACTAGTTGTAATAAAGAAAAAACAGGCTAATCACCTGGCACCTCTGACCCCATACCAGGCAAGCTTGATGTTCTGGGTACCTGTTGTAGCAATACCGTGCGTTATTCTTTTCATAGGTATAAGTGTGTTCCTCGTAAGGAGGAGGGCATGAAGTTCAAAAGGGTTGCCTTATATATTGTTATCTTGGGTGTACTTCTAGGTTATTACTATTATTACGAAGTTCACATTCCATCTAAGCAAAGGGCCTTAAAGGAAAAAGCATCTAGGGTGTTTAGCCTGGACAAAGACGAGATAGGCTATATTGAGATTAAAGGTGAGGAGCATGTAGTCCTAAAGAAGAAAGGTGCAGACTGGATCATAGTAAAGCCGCTGTCTACAAAGGCGGACAAGGCCACGGTGGAAAACCTTTTGGCTTCCTTAGTCAGGCTAAAGGTGGAAAGGACAATTGGGATTCAGAAAGACAAGGCAGCATTTGGACTTAACAAGCCAGTGCTAAGCATAGTAATCAGGGCAGGACAAAAAGAATTCAGATTTGCCCTTGGTGACAAGACCCCAACCAGTATGTACAGGTATGCTATCACCTCTACCAGAAAGGGTATATTCCTTGTGGATGCCTATGAGAAGGAGAGCCTGGACAAGGGACTATATGCGCTCAGGTATAAACGCGTAGTAGAAATCGAGCCAGGAGATGTAATCGGCTTGAAGATAGAGAGAAAACAGGTTTCCTTGGATATCAAGAAAGGTAAGGATGGGCTATGGATATTGTCCGGGAACAAATCCTTCAAGGTAAAGCAGGAGAAGATAAGTTCACTGGTAAGGAGATTGTGCCTGCTTGAGGCAAAGGCCTTTCCAGGTCATGCAAAGGGTGTGGACTTGGCCAGGCCAGATATAAGGATTTCACTATATACGGGTAAGAAATCCCGCGAGCTAAGATTTTGGGATAGAAGTTCACACCTGTACATGTTATCTAAATACCATAAGGGCCTGGTAGAACTCTCAAGGGATATACTTGATGACATCCCAAAAGGACAAAAGGACATACAGGACAGGACATTCTTGCATTTTGTACGGGATGATACGAAGAGTATATCGTTATCATACAAATCGAGGAAAGAGGGCGTTCTTGTAAAGAAAGACGACAGCTGGTTCAATGCTGACAAAAAGGTTGAGGATCAATGGAAGGTGGATGAATTGTTGATGTCCTTGGAAGACCTTGAGTATAAAAGGATACTAGATGAAATTCCCACCGGGGTCCAGCCCGTGTGCACGATAAAGCTCAATACCGTGCATGAAAGGGGGACTATGGTAATTACGTTTTATAAGGGCGACTATGTAAGTTGTGGGAATTCGTCTTATCTTGTGGAAAAGGCCGGGGCAAAGCGCTGCCTTGATGCTGCAAAGGATGTAAATGCCATGCTTGATGGTCACAAAGAGAAGAAATAGATAATGGACTCGATACGTCCCTCTTGGGATGAATATTTCATGATGCTTGCAAAACTGGCTGCCTCGAGGTCTACATGCCTCTCCAGGCCAACGGGTGCTGTTATTGTCAAGGACAGGCAGGTCCTTGCAACAGGGTACAACGCGTCGTTGCCTGGTCAACCTCATTGCATAGACGAGGGTAGGTGCTTTAGGAGGTCTCTTGATTGGCCAGAGGCCATGAAGTACGACATGTGCAGGTCTGCTCATGCCGAAGCAAATGCAATAGCCCTTGCGGCCAAAAAAGGGGTCAGCGTGGAAGGAGCCACGATATACTGCACCTTGGAACCTTGCATAACATGCACGAAGCTGATAATAATATCAGGTATAGTGAGAATAGTATACGAATATGAATATGACTCTCCCATACCAGAGAGGGATAGGTACTGGAAGGAGGTGCTGGCATCAAGTGGAGCAAAGGTAGAACAGTTAAAGGTAAGTGAGAAGACCATAAGATATGCCATTGAATTTCTCAAGCCGGATACATCGAGAAGGAGACTGTAGTTTTGGTAATCGGCACGGACAAGATAATAGAAATGATAAAGAATGGCGTGGATGTTGAGGATCCCTTGACCCGTGAGGTTGTACGTAGACCATTGATTGAACATATAGGGGATGACCAGGTGGATAGCATAGAGGGAACCACGGTGGACCTGAGGCTCGGTGCGATCTATAGGCCACGTGGTGCCGCAAGGCTGATGAGAGACCTGAGGGTAACACCTGAGATAGACAAGGTTATGGACATTGAGCTAGACCCTGATGGTATCTACTCGGTAAGTGGGGGAGAATACCTACTTTTCCAGACAATAGAGCAGGTAAACCTGCCTTGCGATCTCTTTGCATATATAAGACCCAGGACCACCCTGATACGTTCTGGCATACCGCTTGAGACTGCCTTTGTATCCCCCAATTATCAAGGTAAGTTAACGGTTGGGATGAAACACCAGTCAAGGGAAAAGGTTGATATACAGATGGGCTTTCGCATTCTGTGCATAGCCTTCTTCCCCATAGATGGCAAGGCTGTTCCATACAGGGGGGTCTGGCAAGGTGACAGGGTATCTACAGATGGCAAAGAGGAGAGACCGTTTTGATGTACTTTGAAGAGGAATTGAAGGTAATAGATAGATGGAAATACCTGAGGCAGAGCCTGTTTAGGAATGAAGAACCTGAGGTAAGGCTTGTTGCGGTAACAAGACCTGTTCAAGACTACGAGGACCAGAATGTGACGACCGAGACACTTCCGGCATTTACAGCTAGGCAGAGTCACGAATCAAAAGGAACCCATGCCGATGATCTCAGACTGAACAGAAAATTGATTGAATGGGGACATGACACACCTCTGCAGGCCGTACAGTTTGTATACCAAGTGACAGGTATATCCAAATCACTTGCTGGCCAGTGGACAAGGCACAAGATAGGCATAGGATGGACCTTTCGTTCGACCCGGTATGTGAAGGCATCATCAAACACTTTTGTATACCCGGCCCTTGAGTATATTGATTCCGAGGACACGGTGAGGGAAGTATACAGCGTTTATGAAGAGGAACATAGGCATGCACTGGAGGTATACAACAAGCTGCTGGCAAAGGGCGTCAACAACCAGGAACTCAGAAGGCTTATGCCGGTAGGCTGGTCTACATCTGCTTACGTGTATATAAATGCCAGGGCATTGAGGCATTTCTTCAAGTTGAGGCTTGCGTATGCGGCTGAGTGGGAAATAAGGAGGCTCGCCTACATCATGTTTAACAGGGTTATGGATGTGAGCCCATCACTCTTCGAGGATTTGGTAAAGAAATAACTTGTTGCTGGGTGGCCATATATTAGGTGTAGAATTCCCAATGAAGGTTTCCAGTACATCAAAAACATTGATAGAATAGTAGATTAGTTATGACTCAAGATTGGGGGTAACAGACGTGGAAAAGACTTTGGTACTCATAAAGCCTGATGCAATTGAAAGGGGAATGATAGGGAGAATTATATCCAGGTTTGAAGACAAGGGCTTGACCATAGTGGGATTCAAGATGCTCTCCGCGCACGCAGCTCTGTTAGAGGAACATTATTCCCATTTGAAAGACAAGCCTTTTTTCCCTAGGATAAAGGAATTTATGACCACCACCCCAATTATTGCAATGTGCGTGGCAGGGCTTGATGCCGTAGATGTGGTAAGGTCATTGTGCGGGGTGACCAATTCCAGGCAGGCGGCACCAGGTACTATAAGGGGAGACTGGGGCATGAGCATACAGTCGAACTTGGTCCACGCCTCTGACAGCAAGGAGACGGCCGAGGTCGAGATAGATAGATTCTTTGAGAAAGATGAGATCTTTGAGTACAAAAGGATGCTGGAAAATATAATATATGCACCGGATGAAAGATAGGATAGTCCCAGCCTCGGGGGAGACCCTAGATGCTCTTAGATGCGGTTATTTGCATGTACTCCAGAAAAAAAATGGTTACAGGTTTTCTGTGGACGCCTACCTTATAGCTTCCTTTGTAGAAGAAGGAGCAGGTTCAAGCATACTGGAAATCGGTTCAGGCTCTGGTGTTATCTCTATCATGCTTGCAGGTGTAAAGGGGCTTATTGTAACCGGTGTTGAGGTGCAGCCAGAATTAGTCGAGATGTCAAGGCGTTCTGTAGTGTTGAACAGGCTCGAAGATCGAGTAAAGATAGTAAACAGTGATATAAAAGAATTTAAGGGTAGCGGCTTTGATGCTGTTGTTACCAATCCCCCTTACAGGCCCGCAAAAACAGGCAGGATAAACCCGGACACGTCTAAGGCTATATCTCGTCACGAGATACTTGTTGACTTGAAGGCGTTACTTTTGAAGGCAAATCAGGCCCTGAAGCCTGGCGGGCACTTTTACATAGTGTATCCGGCATGGAGGATGGTAGACCTTATATACGGCATGAGAGAAAGCAGGATAGAACCAAAGGTCATCAGGATGATACATCCTAATCCAAGGCAAAAGGCCGAGTTATGCCTTGTAAGGGGTGTTAAGGATGCGGGCGCAGAGGTGGTCTTTTACCCACCCTTCTTTATACATAATCTGAGATCTGGATACACCCGTGAGATGAAACAGGTATTCGAAAGGCTTAGCATGAGCAAAAAGACATTGACCTTTGCCTGAAAAAAGGTAAAAGGTACAGGGTATAAGAGCCAAGGGCTTGTGAACCATGAAGTACTGTCAGGGTGACGGCCCTTAGCGTATACATGAAAGGAAAGAGGTAGGAGCAAATGAAGGTTGTGGTAAAAGACTTGGATGGTGCCAATACAGCTAAAGAGATGGAAGTTGTTGTTCCCAAGGAAGATGTGAACAAGATGGCTTCTGAAATCTATGATGATATTATAAAGACTGTGACCATAAAGGGATTCAGAAAGGGAAAGGCACCAAGGAATGTTATAAGGATGTATTACGGCGACTATGTTGTGAGTGAACTGTCCAAGCGTCTCGTATCAGAATATTTTGATAAGGCAATAAAAGAACAAGGGCTTCTCGTTGTATCAGCCCCTGAGTTTGCGAATGATTCGCCAAAGGAAGGTAAGGATTTTAAATTTACTGCTAAGTTCGATGTAAAGCCAGAGGTTAAGCTGGAGAAATACACCGGCTTTGACCTGAAGAAACCTAGTGCATATGTAAGCGATAATATGGTCGATGATGTGATAAAAAGACTTAGGGAAAACCTTGCAGAGATAAATGACGTTGAAGACAGGGAATATATGATAAATGAAGGTGACTTTGTTGCCGTTGACATAACGTGTAATGATTACCCGGGTCTGAATAGAGAGAACGTTACTGTGGAAGCGGGCAGTGACAAGGGTTTTATACCTGGCCTTGCAAGTGCCATAGTTGGCCTCAAGATAGGAGAGGCAAAAGACATTGAAGTTGTATTCCCTGATGATCACTTCATGGAAAACATGAGAGGTGTTGAGACCAATATTGATGTTGTTATAAGATCCGTTAGGTCTAGAACCCTGCCTGAACTCAACGATGACTTTGCAAAGAGGGCAAGGGATGGAATAGAGAGTATGGAAGAGCTTAAGTCTACCATTAGGTCGGAGCTAGAAGAAAGAATGGAGAATAACGCAAGGTCAGCCCTGGAAAAAGATGCGGGTGAAAAACTGATTGAGGCTAATCCGATTAATATTCCCGAATCCATGGTTAAGGTGCAGGCGGGCTTAATGATAAGAGGCCTTTCGCAGAGACTGATGAGCCAGGGCATAAAACTGGAGGATCTCTATCCGGATCCGGAGGCCTTCAAAGAAGACACCCTAAAGGAAGCAGAGCGCATCGTCAGGCAGTCTCTCATCATGGAAGCAATTGCGGATGAAGTCGGAATCGAGGTCGAAGACGATGATTTAGACAAGGAAATCTCTTCCATGGCTCAGAGGTATAATGTTCCACCGGAAGAAGTGAGGAAGACACTTGAGGAAAGGGGTGGCATTGAGGACCTTAAGTTTAGTATAATTGAGAAAAAGGTTTTTGATTACATAATAGACAACTCAAACGTCGAAGAGATAGATGAAGGATCAGAAAGCATGGAGGAAGGCAAGGATGACCCTAGTACCGATAGTGGTAGAACAGACGAATAGAGGCGAGAGATCATATGATATATACTCAAGGTTGTTGAAGGACCGTATCATATTGCTTGGTGGAGAGATAAACGATGACATAGCAAATCTCCTTGTTGCCCAGTTGCTTTTCTTGGAGTCTGAAGACCCGGAGAAGGATATATTCTTTTACATAAATTCTCCAGGAGGATCGGTTACATCAGGCATGGCGGTTTACGACACTATGCAGTATGTGAAGCCTAAGGTCAGCACGATATGCATTGGTCAGGCTGCATCCATGGCTGCTGTGTTGCTGGCCGCAGGAGAAGCGGGTATGAGATATGCCCTGCCGCATTCCAGAATATTGATACATCAGCCCCTTGGGGGTGTTCAGGGACAGGCAACCGATGTCGATATACAGGCCAAGGAAATACTTAGGCTGAAGGGTGAGATAAATAGAATATTTGCATCTCATACAAATCAACCAGTGGAAAAGATAGAAAAGGATACTGAAAGGGATTTTTATATGACTGCAAAAGACGCACTTGAATATGGTATAATAGACAAGGTGATAACCAAGAGGGTTTTGAAGACAGAGACAGGAGAGGAGGGAGTACATGCCCAAGATTCATGATCATTACAGGCCTGGCTTGCGTTGCTCTTTCTGCGGTAAATTTCAGGAAGAGGTAAGAAAATTGATTGCAGGCCCTGACGTTTACATATGCGATGAATGCGTTGCCCTCTGCAACGAGATACTGGCCGAGGAGGATGGTCAGTACAAGCAATTCAGCTCCTCTTCTAAGATACCAAAGCCTTCGGAGATAAAATCCATACTGGATGAATACGTAATAGGCCAGGAGTATGCAAAAAAGATATTATCCGTCGCAGTGTATAACCATTACAAGAGGATAGAATCAAACTCAGACCCAAGGAATGTCGAGATAAACAAGAGTAACATACTGCTTATTGGCCCGACCGGATGCGGCAAGACCCTTCTCGCTCAGACACTGGCAAAGATACTTGATGTGCCCTTTACTATTGCAGATGCAACGACGCTGACGGAGGCGGGCTATGTTGGCGAAGATGTTGAAAACATAATAGCAAACCTCCTTCAGAATGCAGATTACGATGTCGAGAGGACACAGAAAGGTATCGTTTACATAGACGAGATAGATAAGATAGCGTCAAGGGGGGACAATCCATCCATAACAAGGGATGTATCTGGAGAAGGCGTACAGCAGGCCCTACTGAAGATGGTCGAGGGAACCGTTGCAGCCATACCGCCCAAGGGCGGTAGAAAACACCCTCATCAGGAATTTATCCAGGTTGATACAACAAACATTTTATTCATATGCGGAGGAGCGTTTGTAGGTCTGGACAAGATAATATCCAGGCGCCTGGATAAAAAGACCATTGGATTTGTTGCTGATATAAAGGGTAAGAGAGACGATGATATTGGAGAGATATTGAAGAAGGTACAGCCAGAGGATTTAATAAAATACGGTATGATACCAGAGTTCGTAGGTAGGTTACCTGTGGTGAGCACATTGCACGAACTTGATGAAGATGCACTTGTGACCATACTTACCCAGCCCAAGAATGCACTTGTAAAACAGTATCAGATACTCTTCAAGCTGGAGGGTGTGGAACTCAGTTTTACGGACGATGCCCTTAAGGCCGTGGCGGAAGAGGCAATGAGGAGAAAATCAGGAGCGCGGGGCCTCAGATCCATCATGGAAGGTGCAATGCTGGATATCATGTACGAGATACCGGATATGGAAGGTGTTAAGGAGTGCATTGTGGGGCCTGACGTGATACTGGGCAACAATGCACCGATGATCGTATACGAAAGAAAGAAGAGCCAGGTATAATAAGATTACCAGAATAAGAAGATAGTATGGCAGAGCATGTTGGTAAAAGCATCTTTCCATTGGTTTACCTGAAGGATATTGTTATCCTTCCACACACCGTGATTCCTCTGTTGGTAGAGAGGCAAGAGTCCATTATGGCGGTAGAGGCCGCCTATGAAGAATCATGTGACTTTGTAATTTGTTTGCAAAAGGAGCACTCGGTTACCAATCCAGGTCTTGGAGACCTGATGCGCACAGGTATACTGGCAAGTATCCTTGAGTTTGTTCGGCTTCCAGACGGCTCCATTAAGGTATTTATAGAGGGAAAGTCGCGTGTTTACATAAAAGACTTGGTGCATGAGTCAGGGTTAGTCCATGCCGTAGTAGTCACAACAGAAGAAATGGTAGTGAACGAGGCCAGGGCAGAGGCCTTAAGACGTCTAGTTATTGATGCCTTCAAGGAATATGCAGATCTTAAAGCAGGGGATATAGAGAAAAAGGCAATAAACGAGATTAGCTCGGAAGAAGACCCTGGCAGGCTTGCAGATGTGGTGGCTACTTACCTTAATCTCAAGATAGGGGAGCAGCAGGACCTACTTGAAGAGAATGTGCCAGAAGAACGCCTTGAGAGAATATACGAGTACATTGCCAGGGAGATAGAAATACTCAAGCTCGAAGTGCAGATAAAGGAGAAGATATCCGAACGCGTGGGGTCGTCCAGGAAGACCTTGCTGGGTGGCCAGTCAAATGCTATGCGTTCAGATGCATTAGACCGGTCTGCCTTCCAAGATGATATATCAGGGTTGGAGGAAAAACTTAGGGCAAAGGATATGCCGGAGGCGGCCCGAGAAAAGGCGTTGGAGGAATTGAGGAAGCTCAGGATGATGCCACCCATGAGTGCCGAGGCCACAGTTGTAAGAAACTATGTAGACTGGTTCATAACATTGCCATGGAACACCATGTCTCCAGAGGAGTACGACATATCAGAGGCAGAGAAAATCTTGAATGAAGATCATTACGGTCTGGATAAGGTCAAGGAAAGAATATTGGAACACCTTGCCGTGAAACACCTCGTGGGACAGCTAAAGGGCCCGATTCTGTGTTTCGTAGGGCCGCCAGGTGTGGGCAAGACCTCCTTAGGCCAATCCATTGCGAGGGCAACAGGCAGGCGATTTGTAAGGGTGTCCTTGGGCGGGGTACGTGACGAGGCGGAGATTAAGGGACACAGGAGGACATATATAGGTGCACTCCCTGGTAAGATCATACAGGGAATAAAGCGTGCAGGCACATCAAACCCCGTTTTCCTCCTTGACGAGGTAGACAAGATGAGTGTTGATTTCAGAGGCGATCCTTCTGCTGCCCTGCTTGAGGTCCTGGACCCTGAACAGAACCATGCATTTAATGATCATTACCTTGACATTGACTACGATATATCAAAGGTAATGTTCATAACTACTGCCAATAATATGCACGCGATACCTGATCCGCTAAAGGACAGGATGGAGATATTAAGGATAGAGGGATACACAGGCTTTGATAAGCTCATGATAGCAAAGCACTTTATCATTCCAAAACAGTTGAGGCTGAATGGTCTCGAGGGCAGGGAGGTATCCTTTACACCAAAGGCCATTAATACCATAGTACATGAGTATACGAGGGAAGCAGGGGTCAGAAATCTGGAAAGGGAAATCTCTTCAATATGCAGGAAAATAGCGAGGGGCATAGTGAAGGGGATAGATGACAAGAAGGTAAGCATAGGCCCATCCAGGGTTCATAGCTTTCTTGGAGTTCCCAAGTACAGAAGGCCTTTAAGAGAAAAGAAAGACATAGTGGGCATGGTTAATGGCCTTGCTTGGACAGAAGCAGGAGGGGAGCTCCTGGTTGTAGAGGCAACAGTACTCCCTGGGAAGGGAAACCTTTTACTCACCGGCAAACTGGGTGAGGTGATGCAGGAATCTGCACAGGCCGCCATGAGTTACGTTCGTTCCAGAGCAAAGGAATTCGGGCTTGAACAAGATTTCTATGATAAGATCGACATACACATACATATCCCAGAGGGGGCAATACCAAAGGATGGTCCCTCTGCAGGCATTACAATGGCCACTTCTATTATCTCGGCACTTACCAAGAGGTCAGCAAGGTCAGTTGTGGCCATGACAGGGGAACTAACGCTCAGTGGAAGGGTGTTGCCGATAGGCGGTCTCAAGGAAAAGCTGTTGGCTGCAAAAGAGGCCGGTATGGAACAAGTGCTCATACCTGTGGAGAACGAGAAAGACCTAAAGGAGACGCCCAAGGGTATAATTAGGGGCCTTGACGTACGCTTGGTTGAACACATGGACGAGGTTGTGAAGTACGCGCTTAATTGATGTGTTGACAGTGAAAATAAATATTGTTAGGTTTTGAAAGTCCTTTATGGCGAGTATAAATATATCTAGGGAGGTATGTTTTGACGAAGACAGAATTGATTTCAGTTGTTGCTAACAAGGCAGGTTTACCAAAGGCGGCTGCAGAAAAGGCGATTAATGCAACCACGCAGGCAATTGTCGAGGCACTTTCTAGGGGTAATAAGGTGACCTTGGTTGGATTTGGAACCTTTGAGGTGGTTACGAGGGCATCCAGAAAAGGTGTTAACCCTAGGACAAGGGAACCTATCACCATAAAGGCGTCCAAGGCACCGAGATTCAAGGCCGGAAAGGTTTTAAAAGAAGCAGTAAACAAGTAAGTAGGGGTATTAATGAATCAGGCGGGTAGCTCAGTGGGAGAGCACCGGCCTTACAAGCCGGGGGTCACAGGTTCAAATCCTGTTCCGCCTACCATGTGAATTTCCGCGGGGGCGTAGTTAAGTTTGGTTATAACGCCGGCCTGTCACGCCGGAGGTCGCGAGTTCGAGTCTCGTCGCTCCCGCCAGAGCTTTTCATAGAACAAAATCTAGTTTCTCAGTAGATTCTTTCTAGTCGGGTAGGGGATCCGCACCCTATGTTTGTTAGGATAGCCATGGAAATTAGTCCAGGACATTGCTATCGTATTTTATGACAGGTAAGTGTATCTTGATTTGACTGGCTATAGGGATCTCCTGCGGCATTTCATGATAGGTCTGCATTTTTTTGTATTAAGATTCAAAAAAATCTCAGGTTCTTGAGTTATGAAAGAAAGACGTTGTATAGCACTGTATTCTGGCGGGCTGGATAGTATAATAGCCGTGAAATTACTTATGTCACAGGGAATAGACGTGATTCCCCTGTTCTTTGCAACACCGTTTTTCGGGCTTAATGCTATCAGGAATCCGGAAGGATACAAAAGTGAGCAGTTTGAAAGGTACGGTCTCTATGTGCACGTTATAGACTATACCGATGACTTTATACAGATCCTTGTGGCTCCCAAGCATGGCTATGGGAGGTGGTTAAACCCATGTATCGACTGCAAGATAGGTATGCTAAATAAGGCCAAAAGCCTTCTTGAACCGTTCAATGCGTCGTTCATAATCACAGGCGAAGTGCTGGGGCAGAGACCCATGTCCCAGAGAAGGGATACAATGAATATTATTGCCAGGGATGCAGGATGTAAGAACATTCTTTTAAGACCGCTCTCAGCGAAACACATGGCTCCGACTGAGCCTGAACTGTCAGGCATAGTGGATCGGGGAGCATTACTTGATATAACTGGAAGGGGTAGAAAGCCTCAGCTGGAGATTGCCAGGTCCATGGGTATAAAGCCGCAGTTTATCCCCACGCCGACTGGTGGGTGTCTCTTGACCAACGCAGAGGTGGCAGCAAAGGTCAAGCATACAATAGAGAGACTCAAGCCACAACCACCAACAAGGTTTGATCTGTTGATGGATGTTGTTGGAAGGAAATTCATTCTCGACGGGTCTACAACGCTTATTGTAGCAAGAAATGAGGAAGAGAACAGGGTATTGTCAGAGATGGTATTCCCTGGGAATACATTCATGAGGATCTCTGGATATCCAGGGCCTTTAGCTATCATGAGAGGTACAAGAAGTCAGGAAAATCTCAGCATTGCAGCCAGCATTTGCCAACGTTACAGGAAGGCCAG
>QMLJ01000002.1 GCA_003643935.1 Deltaproteobacteria bacterium
TTAAGTAGTATTGGAGCTGCTGCCGGTGCTGCAAAGTGATCTAGTGAATTGAGTATACCCATGAACATGGCCACGATGCTTACAAGAAGTATGTAAGGGAACATGATCCTGGTTAGGTGCAGGGCAATATCAAATGTGTTTGTGTCGATGAAGCCTGGTGCTATAATGGTTACTATAAAAGGACTCGTAATCTCGCCGATTATCACAATAGCCCCCAGGGTGAGGACCATTAGGGTTATAGTCTTTCTGGCCATGGAGAATGCCCGGTCCAGACCTTCCTTCTCCATAGTCTCGTTGAACACAGGCACAAAAGCAACGTTGGTTGCGCCTTCGGCAAGTAGCCTTCGAAGAAGATTGGGTATCCTGAAGGCCACAAAGAAAGCATCTGCAATTGGGCCTGCGCCTATAAGCCAGGCGATTACCGCATCCCGGAGAAATCCCAGGCTTCTGCTAACGGCCGTAAGAATGCCTACGAGTGCTATGTTTTTGTTAACCTTACTTTTCATGCATTAATAATAGATGGTATCCTTATTTGTTGGTCTGGACTATCTTTCTTTGCACACGTGCATAGATGTTTACCACTACCTTTGAAGGATAGTCTAGGTCCGTTCTAAAGACCGCTGCACCGTAGACAAATCCATTCTTGACCACCTTTGGCCTGAATGTGAGGGTAAAGGTCTTTACACAGCCTGATGCCAGGATAAAAGGGCTAACATGGTCCAGCCTTATCATCTGTGTTGATGGTGTGATTATTATGTTGGTTATCTTTACCTTTTTCCTGCCCTTGTTTAGTATTGTGATCTTCTTCTTATATTCCTTGCCCTCAAGGACCGTTCCGAAGTTGATAGACCTGGGATTAATAACAATGGTCTCTAAGACCTTCATGCTTATGCGTAGATTGATATCCTTTGCCAATGGATCGTTTGTATGGATATGTATAACCTTTCTTAACATCCCTTTCCTGCCCCTTGTTGAGACCATGACCCGGATCCTTGTATTCTTACCGCTTGGTATTACATGTCCACCCGGGACATCTATAGACACACCTCATGTATGTCCAATGTTAAGGATAAGGGGTTTGTCTCCCGTATTCTTAATAATAAAGTCGTGGGTTACGGTCTTCCCCTGTGGGATACTACCTGCCCAGAATTCTTTGGGTGAGATGACAGCATGCGGAGCTGCCGATGCAATGCTCGACAAGGCTAATAGCAAAGGAACAAAGAAAGAACCAATTGCCAGACCTATTTTGGAGAACATACATTTACCTCCTTAAAAGACATGCATAACTGGATTATTATTTATTCCAAGATTGTTTGTCAAAGAATTAAAGTTGCTTATTCCATTACAGAAGCTTCTTTGTATGTGCTGTCTGTTATTCAAAGATTACCTTTCATACATTCTACCCCTTATGCTTGGCGATCTACATTTAACAAGATCTGGCGCTGAGTTAATGAAGTACCACTGGTGGCTTATGCTACAGGATAGATATGGTTGACTTTTCCCTACCTAGATAATACTCTATGTCTTTATGAGGGGTAAGCTTGAATATCCAAGTGGTCTGATAGAGCTTGTATCGGTTGAGGTTGAGATGATCGATCCCGAATACAGGGAACTATGGCTCGGTTACGACTACACGTGCCCGGGAGGCGAGTACAAATCTACCATGGCAATTCCCATTACTGATTCAGCTGGTATGGCTCATCACTTCTTTGAAGGACTGGTTGAGGAAGCAAGGCGTTTATCAGAGATAGACGGGGAGTATTCAGAGGGGCTAGGTTTCTTCCTGTCAAACAAGTCAAGTACATTCTTCCTGATAAAGAATCTTTGTCAGCAGGTTATTAATGTTCTTTCTATGGAAGGACCTCTGGAAGAAAATAGGCTCTACATTGATCTTAGTACAACAGGTATACATTTTAAAGACCCGTCTAAGAGTCTTAGTGGAATGGACTTTGATAAAAGGCTCAAAGTCTTCATGAATAGGGCAAAAGAAAAGATCTCCCAGGGGTTTTATACCTTGGCTGCAGATGATCTTGAGAAGGCAAGGGCCTTGTGCTCTAACAGCCCAATAGTGTACAAGTTTCTCGGTATTTGTCATAGGGAACTCGGGCATTTGGATCTTGCACTGGAGATGTTTTTAAGGGCAATGGATCTGGATGATAAGGACAAGGACACTTATCTATACCTGGAAGAGACGGGATTCTTCCTGGATGATATGGAATTCTGCGAAAATATACTCAAGGAGATGCTTAACCTTTATCCTGATGATATAAGAGGTCTTGTTGAGCTTGCTAATGTGAGGTATCAGATGGGCAGGGATTACATGAGTATACTTGACAAGGCATTTTCTATCAATAATGATGAGACAAGAGAGGTTATACTCCAGACATTTGTTTTCAAGCGTTCCAAAAGTCAGAACCCAGAACCTAGATTGGTTTCAGCCAGGGACGTCTCTGTCATGATGGGTGTACCATTAGAGACAATAAAGGGTCTTGTGAAGATGAACAGGATACCTGCGAGGGAGACAGGGCAAAGAGGGGAATTTGTGTTCGATAAGGACGAGCTGAAAGCCTGGATGGATGTATACAATAGATATGGGCTAATGAATAATGAGATCGAAAGAGCTAAAGATAAATTCAACGGGCATTCCGATCAAGGTATGGCTCTTCTCACCTGATACTTTACGCAGGAATCTTTTGCCTGCTGTGGTCTTGTGTCATGGTATACCTAGCTCAATACCTGATCCAAAAGATAGAGGATATATGCCTCTTGTAGAGTCAGTGGTTGATTTAGGGTTTCATTGTGTCTTCTTCAATTTCAGAGGGTGCGGGGACTCGCATGGCAATATTGACATGGAAGGTTGGTATGAAGACCTATGTGCAGTTCTTGAGGAGGCATACGGTATTCCCGGCATTGATCCTTCTTCCCTGCATTTACTGGGTTTTAGTGCAGGTGGGGCAATAGCAGTAAAGGTAGCTGCCCTGGATGATAGGGTAAAAAGTGTGATGACCATGGCAACACCAGCCAATTTCTCTGTAATTGTACCCCCTGATCCAGACTTCTTAAGGCAGTACTTCTTCGAGATAGGACTTATAAAAGAGGATTCATTTCCGCCTGATACTAGGACCTGGTATGACACTTTCTTGGAACTCGACACCCCTAGGTGGATATCATTCGTTTCTCCCAGAAATGTATGTATAGTACACGGTGATAAAGACACCCTGGTGCCGGTAGAGCATGCCAAGCGCATATACTCTGCAGCAGGCAGGCCCAAGAAGATAGTTATATTAGAAAACGCCCCGCATCAGCTCAGGAAGGACCACAGGATAATACCTTTGATAAAGGAGTGGTTAAGGGAGGTTGCAAGCTAGTTTGGTAGACAGGTTGAGAGATACCAAAGAGAATATGTATTATCCGATTTTCCTTGATCTAAAGGATAAGCTTTGCGTTGTGATTGGCGGTGGAAGGGTTGCTGCAAGGAAGGCGGAATCTCTTGTAAGTGCAGGTGCGAGGGTAAAGGTCATATCGGATGATATACTTGACGAGATCAGCTCTATGGACGGTGTTATCATTGAAAAAAGAAAGTATAAAGATGGGGATCTAGGCGGGGCATTCCTGGTAATAGCAGCCACTGATGATCCTGATGAGAACCTAAGGATAACAAAGGAAGCTATGGCCAAAAATATTCTCTTGAACGTGGTTGACAAGATAGAACTATGCAATTTTATCATGCCTTCCGTGGTTGAGAAAGGTCCTTTGAAGATTGCAATATCAACAGGTGGTTTTTCCCCTGCTCTGGCGAGAAGGCTACGAATTGAGATAGGTAAACATATAGGACAAGAGTTTGAGATCTTGGCAAGGATACTTTCAAGGATAAGGCCTATTGTAACGCAAATGGGTGGTGATGCGAACATGCACAAGCGCATGTTCGAAGTGCTTATAGATTCTTCGCTACTAGATGCCATACGTGAAGGTGACAGGGAGCAGATAAACGATATTATTTATCAGGCGCTTGGTGTCCAGGTAGATATCGAGGACTTGATGTGAGTATAATAACGATAACAAGCTTGCTCTACATATGTACATCTGTGGTATTCATAATCATCCTGCCGCTCAGGAAAACACTGTTATTAGGTGCTGCCAGGGTTTTGTTCCTTGCCTCTGTGGTGTCTCATGGCATACTCATGGGAAAGCTCTTTCTTGTTCTGCATGAGATACCCTTGAGTTCCGTTCCCCAGGCGATTAATATGATGATATTCATCTCCTCTGTGGTATTTATACCTATTGTGCTGAGTAGGAAGACGTATCTGCTGGGTGTTTTTTTCCTACCTTTTGCATCGTTCGCCCTGATGTGGGTCTTTCCAAACATTGGCTTAAGCTCTCTTACCCCATTCAGGCCGCATACTTATTGGTATCCTTTGCACACAATGTGCGTTATTATTGGTGAAGCCATGTTCGTTGTGGCGGCGGTGACATCCCTGGTGTACCTTGTTCACGAGAGTATAATAAAAAAGGGGGATTTTCATTCCTCGGTTTCTTCATCATTACCTGCCTTGACGCTTCTTGACAGGATTCTCTACATGAGCGTTTTGATAGGATTTGTTGCAATAACATCTGGCATGATTATCGGTACACTCTGGGCGCAGAGCAAAGGGCTAGCCCTGCCTAAGATAATGCCCAAGATAGTGGCTGGGGGTATAGTGTGGGTCATATTTGCTGTATGCCTGCACCAGAGATTTGCCATTGGATGGAGGGGAAGGCGTACTGCAATAGCTGCCTTAATAGGATTTATCGTGATGATGGTACTACTTTTTTTGATTAACATGCTATTCCCTCATGCACACGGACCGGGCCTATTATTATGATAAGGATACAGTGTATCAGCATAGATTATAGGCATGTGCCTATAGACATACTGGAGAAGGTAAGGATATCTCCTAATGCAGTTGTCTCCATGTTAACTCCGGGCTCAGAGGCCTATGCCCTGAACACATGTAATCGTGCCGAGATATACTGGACAGGCATGGAAAAGCAGGGTGTATTCAATAAGGTATCCGGGTTAATAGGTGTAACACCCGGATACCTTGACCGTATATCTTTGTATTTGAGGGGGGAAGAGAGTGTCAGGCATCTTTTCAGGGTAGCATCAGGCCTGGAATCAATGGTCCTCGGTGAGCCACAGATACTAGGCCAAGTCAAGGAAGCCTACAGGGTTGCACTAGATGAGCATATGGTTTCTATTGTATTTAATAAGCTCCTTCACAGGACATTCAGGACAGCAAAACGTATCAGGACGGAAACGGCCATAGGTAGGTTCCCGGTGTCCGTTGCATCCGAGGCAGTGGAATTGGCATGCCACGTGTTCGATGAGATACAGAACAGTAAAGTCCTTGTAATAGGAGCAGGGGAAATGGCCACTATAGCAGCAAGGAGGTTGAGAGACAGGGGGGTATCAAGAATAACTATACTCAATCGTACCATTGATCGTGCAAAGGATCTGGCTGAGGAACTAGATGGGGTGGCGCTGGGTTTCAACGAGCTACACGATGCGCTAAAGGCTAGCGACATATTAATCACGTCTACAGGGTCTTCAAAACCAATAATAACCAGGGAAATGATGGCTGAGATAATGAAAAAGAGGCACTATAGTCCTGTGGTTATGATAGACATTGCACTTCCAAGGGATATAGAACCCGATGTAAGGAAGGTATATAACTGTTACCTCTACGACCTGGATTCACTCAAAGAGGTTGTTGCAAGGAACTTCGCTGAGAGGGAAAAGGAAATTGCAAGGGCAGAAGAGATTATAGAATACGAGGTGGGTGTCTTCAGTAGATGGCTTAAGGGCCTTAATGCACATGGTACAATAAAGGACCTTTACAGCCTTATGGAATACTACATATATGAACAGCTAGAGGAAAAGACCTCATTAATAGGGGAAAAGGAGAAGGCAATACTCGAAGATGCCCTTAGATCAATGGCGAAGAGAATTTTTAACAGGCCTGTCTCTTTTATAAAGAAGAACCCCAAACTGGACTATATAGAGCATACAAGGAGGATATTCCGGCTGGATGAAGACTATCAGGATAGGCACAAGAGGCAGCAAACTAGCGCTGGCGCAAGCAGAGATAGTAATAAGTCTAATGAAGAATATAAAGGCAGACCTTGATATCGAGATACAAGAGATACACACCACTGGTGATAGGCTTGTCGACGTATCCCTGGATGAGATAGGTGGTAAGGGGCTATTCGTAAAGGACATAGAGATGCATTTGCTTAAAGGGGATATCGATGTTGCTGTACATAGTCTGAAAGATATGCCGACAGAAATACCAGAGGGCCTTGATCTGGCTGCTTTTGTCAAAAGGGATGACCCAAGGGACATGCTATTTACGGGTGGTAACTATACGCTCTATTCTCTGCCTAAGGATGCGAGAATCGGCACATCCAGCCTGAGGAGAAAATATCAGTTAAAGTCGGAAAGACCTGACATAGACATCGTTAATGTAAGGGGTAATGTTACTACCAGGTTGGATAAGGTTGATAAGGAATTAGATGGTGTGATACTAGCTGCTGCAGGAATAAAACGCCTTGGTTTAAAGCCCGGGGTGCCACTGGAAATTGATACCGTTATCCCGGCCCCGGGACAGGGTGTAATAGCGATAGAGACAAGAAATAATGACGAATACATGCAGGCCCTTGTTAAGGGCATTGACCACGGTGCAACAAGGTTATGTTCTGAGACAGAGAGGACATTCCCCAGGGCCTTAGGGGCGGATTGCAACTTTCCCGTGGCTGCCCATGCATTTATTGTGGGCGGGGACATCATCCTACACGGCATGATAGGTGACATAGATAGACCATATCTGATGGTAAAGAAAACCATCAGGGGGAGGGACACCTCACTAGGTCGTGTTTTGGCAGAAAAACTTCTTGTAGAACTGGAGAAAAGTTGAGCAGGGAAAAGGTATACCTTGTAGGTACAGGGCCTGGTGACCCTGAACTAATAACCATTAAGGCAGAAAGAATCATCAGTAGTTCTGATGTGTTAGTCTACGATGATCTCATCCCTCCGGAGATTATGGGCCTTGCCAACAAGAATGCGAGAACCATATACGTTGGTAAAAGGGCTGGCAGGCATAAAATGAGTCAAGGGGAGATAAACAGCCTTCTTGTACAACTGGCTAGAGAGGGAAAGAGAGTGGCTAGGCTTAAGGGTGGTGATCCATGCATATTTGGCAGATGTGGTGAAGAGGCCGCCTATTTAAAGAAGCACGGTGTGGATTTCGAGATAATACCGGGTATAAGCTCAGCCACAGCAGGACCGGTTTCAGTAGGTATACCGCCTACACACAGGCATTTATCCTCGTCTTTAAGGATAGTTACTGCTCACGAGGATCCCACTAAGGAAGATAGTTTGCTAGATTGGGAAAACATGGCACAGGACAAGGGTACCATTGTATTTCTCATGGGTGCCTCACGTATTGGTGCGATTGCAAAAAGACTTATAGCCGAGGGTATGGATAAGGATAGGCTTTGTGCCCTTGTTCAGGATGCAACCACTGGTTTTCAGAGGCATGTATTGTCAACACTGGCTAAAGTTGAAAAAGATGCCAAGCGCATGGGTATCGGTTCCCCTTGTATAATGCTTGTCGGTGATATAGCAGGTATGGCCCATGAACTATTTGAACCTAAGAGTCTTCCACTTGAAGGGACCTCTGTCCTTATAACAAGGCCTATTCACCTAGCTTGGGAATCCGCTCTGCGGTTTTTTTCTCAAGGGGCCAGGGCATATGTATACCCGCTTATTGAGATCTCTGAACTCGCGTTTGATATACCCGATATAGAAAGTCACGATATGTTCATCTTTACATCACAGAATGCTGTTAACCTCTTTATGGAGAAGATGCTTAGCTCTGGCCGTGATTCGAGGATATTTTCAGGCATAGAGATCGTGGCAATAGGACCAAGCACCGCTGATGCTCTTTATAGATATGGAATAACCGCTGATATCGTGGCAAAATTTTATACAGCAGAGGGGATAATTGAAGCGATTGAGGCAAAGGGCGTAAAAGGGAGATCTATATGCATACCAAGGGCGAAAGGTGCAAGGCCTTACCTGGTTGATGCCTTACAGGACATGGGCGCATGGGTAACAGAGATACCGGTATATGAAAGCAGGATGCCAGCCAATGCAGATAGTGAGAGCTTTTATCACATGCTGGCAAAGGTGGATTCAGTTATTTTTACAAGCCCTTCTGGTGCAATGAATGCCTTAGAACTCCTGGGAGATGGAGCAACAGAGATCCTTAATACCAAGATGATCGTTACTATAGGTCCTATAACTGCAGGTTTCCTTAAGGACTCAGGCCTCGAGCCTGATTTGTCAGCAAATACTCATACAGACATAGGTATTATAGAAGCCATGAAAGGAGCAAGAAAGTGATAGGTATATCAAAACTTTATTGTGGAACTGTAGAGGCATCAGATCCTATAAGGTATGGCAGGCGCTCTAAATCCTTGCCTGCGCATCTGTTGCAGTTCTCTGAGGATAAAAAACCAGTTATAGTCTGGAATATCACAAGCAGGTGCAATCTCAAGTGTGTACATTGCTATGCCTCTGCAGGTGGGGCTAAAACAAAAGAATTGTCCACTAAGCAGGGACTTGATCTAATATCGCAGCTCAAGGATTATGGCGTACCTGTCATACTCTTTTCTGGTGGGGAGCCCTTCATGAGGCAAGACCTGGTACGGCTTGTAAAGGCTGCTGCTGATAGTGGTATAAGGGCCGTTATATCAAGCAACGGGACCCTTATAACTAAAGACATGGCAAGCAGGCTCGCGGACGTTGGCCTGTCATACATAGGTGTGAGCCTGGACGGAATGGAAGATGTTAACGACAGGTTCAGGGGAGTTCAGGGTGCATTTAAAAAGGCTATGGATGGGATTCAGAATGCCATGGCGAGTGGTATAAAGGTAGGCCTAAGGTTTACCATGAACAAAAGGAACTATACCGAGATACCCGGTATATTTGACCTCATGGAAAAAGAAGGTATACAGAGAATATGTTTTTATCACTTGGTTTACACTGGTAGGGCCCGTGATTTGATGGCAGAGGATCTTACCCATGAAGAGACCCGCAAGACCCTTGATCTCATAATGGATAGGACTAGGGAAATGATAGAGAAAAAGTCTCTTGGTGTTGAGGTGCTAACCGTTGATAATCATGCCGATGGACCCTACCTGTACCTTCGTATGGTAAAAGAGGCTGATCCAAGGGCATCCGATGTCTTGGAATTATTGAAGATGAACGGAGGTAATTCAAGCGGCCTGGGTATAGGCTCGATAAATTGGGATGGGGATGTGTATCCTGACCAATTTTGGCGTAATCACAGGCTTGGTAATATCATTGAGAAGAACTTTAGAGAAATATGGGAAGACAGGTCCAATGAATTTCTTATGAAGCTTAAGGACAAGAAGTCCTATGTAAAGGGTAGATGCCAGAGATGTAGGTGGTTGGATGTATGTGCAGGTAATTTCCGTGCAAGGGCAGAGGCAGCCACGGGTGATCCATGGGGAGAGGACCCTGCCTGCTATCTAGGGGAAGAAGAGATAAGATGAAATAGTACGCTACGCTTTGTTAGTGTTCTGGAGATAAAACGAACGAAGTGGTCACCTCCTGCCTAGCAGGAGGTGACCACTTCGTTATCAAGGATCTATTATTTTATCATCATCATAATGCTTGGCGGCTTCCTCTGCCTCAGGTGGGACTTCTGCATCAATTGAGCGTGTTATACCTCTTGCAAGTAACGTCGATATGAGGAAGAGCAGGATTACCGCCACGACAAGTATAATAATGATTGTACTTATCCATGTCTGTGCTTCTTTCTCTATGCGCTTTGATGTGCTCAAGGCCTGTTCCTTGAACTTTTCTATGTCCACGCCAAGACCAATCCATCCAAAGCCACCGGGTGGTGGATAGTCCTTTGAGAAGAAAGGTATAGGTGCGTAGGCTACAAACTTTGTGTGACCCTCGAACTTATAGACCTTTATCCCAGAATGTCCTGCTGATGCATCCCTTTCTATCTGGTATAGATCAGGGTTGGTATACTTTAAAAGATTGAAGTTGAGTACTTGCGTACCTTTCTGGGGCATCCCTTCTAGGTTTTCCTTTGTAATGGGAGGTACAACCTTTCCGTTTTTTAGTAACCCTACTATGAAATAATCATTGGGATGCGATATTATAAAACCTCTGTTGTCAACCATGTATGCGTAATTTCCGGTTGATGCGTCTGCCTCAAAGACTCGCTCGGGTTGGGTGGGTATTATATTGTCTGTGAATTTTGCGAGGTGCCTGACGTCAAGCGCAAGTTCGATTACCCCTGCAAAACCGTTCTTGTCAAATACTGGGGTTGCAAACCTTATTACGCCAGAGAAACGCTTGCCCTTCTTAAATTCAGACTTGCTCACGTACCACCCGGTCACGTGGGATATATAGACCTCCCCCTTGGAGAGGCCCTTTGCCTTGAGGAAATAATCTTCTGATTTGTAAGTAGTATTCAAGGGGTTACTTACGTTAACCAGTTTATTTTTAGGTGCTATCTTGCCATTTACTATCTTTATCAGCTCGTTTCCCTCTCTGTCTATTAGAGACATCTCCTTGTACAGCGGCGCCTGTATCTTGATGATCTTGTCGCCTTTCTTTACCCAGAGTGCTTTTCTGTTCTCTTTTACAAACTTTTCGTAAGCACTCGGATCCGGTGGCAGAATAGTCGCAATCAATACATCCCTTTGCCTTTCTTTTAGAAAATCAGCTATATCCCCGGCTATGGATTTTGCCCTCAAGAGGATTTCCTCCTGAGACTTCTTGTCTAGCACTGTAATTGCCTGTTTCTTGGACGAGCTCCCCAGTTGGAATATGCTGAAGGCAATAAGGGAAGATATCAACAGCAAGGGGATGACAACGAGCAGGAAGAACAGTCTCGCTACAGTAAAAAATCGTCTAGTTTCTTTGCTTTCAGCCACTCCCTACACCCCCTGACTTTTTATTGTTTTTAAGAGCATGTTGACCTGTTTAATCAACCGAAAAGAAATGTCTTGTAGGGGTTAACGTAGAGAAGGATAAGCGCAATAACAAGCGCATAAATAGCAATTGACTCTGCCATTGCCATTCCTACCATCATGGTCATCATGATTTTTCCCTGTACTCCAGGATTTCTTCCGACTGCCTCGGATGCCCCGGCAGCTGCATTACCAATGCCTGCACCTGCACCTATTGCTCCTAGTCCCATAGCAAGACCTGCGCCCACCATTGCACCTACCGAGAAGATGACCTTTATCAATGGGTCGTTCTCAGTTATGGTCTCAGCTGCAAACAGGCTTGGTGAAATCCCCATTACAAAAGCAAAAACAGTGGTCAGAAACATCAGTACCTTTTCAGTCTTACTAAGCATAGTCTCTCTCCTTTCTCCTTGATTTATACACATCCTCATGGATGTTTTCCCCATCAAGTTGTAAAACCATACACCTATCACTGTCAGTCGTACAGCAATAAATATGCCATGAGTCTGCCTGCTTGGGAAGTAGGCGTAACAGCACAATTTATTGGCATGTTTTAGAATTGGTACCGGATGAGCCCCATGGCTCAATGAAACGTATCGTTAAATGATTTTAATGAAAGTTAAAATCTAATTGCAGTGCTGTCCAAAATATGTCGATTTTCCCAATTCAAGTGTGTGATATTGAGTTGCTACCGAGGGATCTGGCATATTCCCTCTGCTATGTTCGCTCCGCCATCCATGGCTCTAGGTCGTTTGAGAATTTTGGTCCTTCCGCTGTCCTGCTACAAGACCAAAATGGTATAGTCTCAGAACATACCGTGGCCCTGCTGGCAGATGAAATCGGTTTCTGGGCAGGCATGGTCTGGGTGCTTTGTTGTTTTACGCACACATTTGTATTTGTAAGCGTTCAGGTGCTTGCCAGCTCAATAATATTCGTCTTACACGACATTATTTATATTGAAAATAAAGGATTGTCCTTGTAGAATCTTATTAACATTAAAAATTAAAGACTAGCCTTTACCCGAAGATGATAAATAAATGATTAGGGGGCCAATGAAAGATCCGTCATGAGAGAGATATTGTCTGTGGTAACTTATCTGTTCGTTTGGTTTGTGTGCCAAAGAGTTTTAGATATACAGAGTGGATTGAATAAGCTTATCATATCGCTTGGTGCTGCTATACTTGTATACATAGTAGTAGCTCTGAGGGAGAGGTCCCAGAACAACAAAGAGGAGTAAGTACAAAATATTCAGGTATATTCTGGAAAAGCGAATATTGCTGTGAATGTTTATCTTTAAAGCGATCAATATGAGAAAGTATTTTTTAAAGACCAACGTAAGATCATCGGTTTGGCTTGCAACAGGGGCGGTTATAGGCCTTATAGTCTTGCTGGCTCTAACTATAAACTACGCCCGGCAGAAGGCTGTTGTAAGGCAGTTCGGCCTCCAGCAGCAGACAATCGTATTTGAGATGGCAAAGGGTATTGAGGAACTCATAACCAATGTAAGGAGAAACATGCTTGTAATATCCGAGCTTTCTCCTGAGCTGAAGAATAATGAGATGGATAAGTGTAAGATTATTGAGTCTGTCTGTAGGAATCTCGGGGTAAATGTGGGTATTATTGGTTTGTTGGATAAAGAAGGATTTTTCAGGTGTGGATACCCCTCTCACAGAAAAGAAAAGTTCTTGGGTACCAATTTTGGGGATATTGAGTTATTTAAGAAGCAAAGGGCTACGAAAAAACCATTAATTGAGCATGTCTATTCACACCTGTTAGTGAACCCTAGAGATGGATTCGGATCAATACTAATCAGTGTACCCGAGTTTGATGCATCTGGAAGATTTTCAGGAATAATTTTTGCCTACATGCCCCTTAGCATGATTGTTGACCAATTTATAAAGACTGCCATTATGAGCCCTGCAAGTAGCTACTGGATTGCGAATGAAAACGGCAATATAGTTGCAAGCACTGTGACGAGGTGGGAAGGCAAAAGTGTCAATAACCTCTTTTACAGGAGCGAAGGCAAGAAATACCCGGGAGGTGGAACACTGCTTAAAACACAGGGTTACGGGGAATATGTCCTGAAAGATACCAATGTTATGCCAAAGAGAAATGTTGTTGCCTATGCCCCTATCAAGATCGGGGACAGGATATGGACTTTAGCCATAGTTACCCCATACAATATAGTGGTATCCTCGATAAGAGGAACCTTTACTTACATTGTCTTGGGTACACTGAGTCTAGTTATCCTGGTTATTGTCACTGGTATGACAATTGCCTCCTCGTCTGCAAAGAGGCTACGTATGGAGGAAGAACTCAAGAGGCTAAAAGAAAGGGACATATGGCAGAGGAGGATACTTAGGGAAAAGAGAACAGTGGAAGGTATCATAGAAGGATCTCCTGTCCCGACATTTGTTGTGGATAAGAATCACAAGGTAATCTTCTGGAATAGGGCATGCGCTGAGTTAACGGGATTTTCCAGGGAAGACATGATTGGGACCGACAGGCATTGGCGTCCTTTCTACAAGGAGAAGCGCCCGGTTATAGCAGACATTATTATCGATAACGAACCAGATGTACTTGCCAAGTACTATTCAACCAAGGGAATAAGGAAATCTGCTACTGTAAAAGGAGCATACGAGGCAAGAGACTTTTTCAAAAACTTTGGGGGTAAAGATAGGCACCTGTACTTCCTTGCAGCTCCTATATACGACGTGAATGGTAATATAATGTATGCCATAGAGACTTTGATGGATATTACCAGGGAAGTAGAGATGACTCGGAACCTTAAAGAGAATGCAGAGGTATTACAAAACGAGCTGAAGGAAAACATAAGGCTCAGAAAAGAAAAGGAAAACCTGTATAATTATCTTCAGACAATAGTTGAAAGTTTGCCTGATAAAATATTCGAGATAAGTCCAGAGGGTATAATCAGCTTTGTCAATAAGGAAACTATAGGTAAGGGCGGAACGGGTTTAAGGGCGATGAAGGGCAAGCACTTTACCGAGTTTGTTGCTCCTGAACACAAGGAGTATGTATTAAAAAAATGGGAGGATGCTAAGAAGGGCATCTTTAGGCCTTATGAATTGCAAGTTACAGCCCGCGACGGGACAAGAAGGGATCTCCTGATAACCCCTAGGCCTGTAAAGGGAACTAATCGTTACCTGCTTGTGCAAAGAGATATTACGGAATTAAAGGAATTGGAAAGCAAGTACTGCGAGAGCAAGCATCTGACTGCCCTTGGACAACTTTCAGCAGGTATTGCTCATGAGATAAGGAATCCTCTTTCTTCTATAAAGATGAGTCTAAAGATATTACAAAAGAGACTTAATCCAAAAGGTAATGATCTTAAGAGATTCGAGATAGCCCAGAGAGAGGTGGAGCATCTTGAAGGGTTCGTCAATGACGTACTTGTCTTTGCTAAGCCTTCAGAGCCCAAGAAAAAGCCATCAAACATTATAAATATCCTAGAGCAGGCACTCTCAATGGTGGAACAGCCTCTTTTGGACAAGGGCATAAAGGTTGAAA
>QMLJ01000003.1 GCA_003643935.1 Deltaproteobacteria bacterium
ACGGCTCAATCATCACTGAGACATGGAGGTAAATCGTGATGAAGATCTTGTTTGCTGCGCCTGAGAATGCATGGGGTGGTTTTCTGGGTAAGATTCGTTCTGTGCTGCCAAGGCACGAGTTCGTAGCAACTGGCGGTTTCAATATTGATAGCCTTGAGGGCTTTGATGTCCTTATACCCACCATGAGTATGGTTACTGCAGAGGTAATGGATACAGGCCGATCTCTGAAACTTATACAGCAGTGTGGGGCCGGGCTGGAGACCGTGGATATAAAGGCAGCAGTGGAGAGGGGTATATGGGTGGCCAATGTTCCCACTGACAAAAGCGGTAATGCTGATTCAGTTGCAGAGCTTGGCATATACATGATGATAGGCCTGTCCAGGGATGTGGAAGGGATGTCCACCTCACTTAAAGAACGTAGAATGGGAGAGCCGCAGGGTAGGGCACTGCTGGGTAAGACCGTTGGTCTTATAGGTCTCGGCGGTATAGGAAAGGCCCTGGCTAGGAGGCTTAAGCCCTTTGGTGTGCGTCTCGTGGGCTTAAGGCGAAACCCTGATGATAAAACAAAAAGGGAGATGGGCCTGGACTGGATCGGCGGTAAAGAGGACCTGGAGAGCTTGCTTGGGGAGTCTGACTACGTGCTGCTTTGCCTGCCACTGACAGATGAGAGCAGGGACATAATAAACAAAAAGACCATATACTGGATGAAACAGGGATCCTTTCTCATAAACCTCTCAAGGGGTGGTCTTGTGAATAGAGATGCGCTAGAAGAAGCGCTTGCCCGCGGACACTTAGCAGGTGCAGGTCTGGATGTATTCTGGGAAGAACCTCCGGACCCTTATGACCCTATCTTTTCTTACAATGTAATGGTAACCCCCCACATAGGAGGCTCTACTGATGTATCAATAAAAGGTATTATTGATGTGGTCGCTGGGAATATTCAGAGGGTGGAAAGGGGCGAGAGGCCACTCTACGTAAAATCGATATGATGGACAAAGACCTATCAGTTGTAAACCTTAGCCCATGTTTACCCTGAACATACTTTTTTGATAGGATAATACTTTGATAGGGTAATATTTTTTATGGGATAGTAACTTATAGGGCCCGGTGCGAGATAACAGGTGTATCAAGGTATAAAGCCCCGTGGTCTGGTCAGATTGATGAAAACAGTAGAGCGGAGGATAATAACGAATGAAGAAGCAAAGTGCCAAATTAAGCAGGCTATTAGGCATAGGCCTCATTGTTATGGCAATGGCCACGTTTCCAGGAATTGTAGGGAAAGCACAGGGACAAGAAGTACTTACCTTGGAGGCAGCAGTCCAGGAGGGCATCAAGAACAATACCCTTATCAAGGAGATGATAGCAAAGGAGAAAGCAGCTGTTGCCGGGGAGATGAGTACCCGTGCCGACCTGTTCCCAAAACTTAACACCACATACACGTTCTTTCACTTAAAAGACAGGCCGTACGCATACTCTGGCCCGTATAAATTCGACGTTTCAAAAAGGGACAATATATCATGGGATTTCACCATTACCCAGCCCCTTTTCACGGGTTTTGCCCTGATTACCAGGCAAAAGATTGCTTCACTCGGTATTGATCTACAGGAAATCCAGAGAGAGCAGGCTGTTCTTGACATTGCAAAACAGGTAAAGATCAGCTACTTTCAGATACTCCTTGCAAGAAGAGCTCTTGAGGTTGCAGAGGAGGAGGTCAAACAGCTAGAGAACCACGTAGATGATGCAAGGCACCTGTATAATGAGGGCGTTATACCTTATAACGACTACCTGAAATCCGAGGTAGCCCTCGCGCAGTCCCGCCAAGGCCGTGTAAAGGCAGAGAGTGACCTGAAGATAACCATCTCTGCACTTAACACGTTGATTAGGCGTAACATCCTTGACAATACTGTAATCAAAGAGCTTCCACCTTTTCAGCCCAGGCCTTACAACATATCCAGGCTTTTTGAAGATGCGATACAAAATAGGCCGGAGCTCAAGGCCTTGAGGGTAGCCTTGAGGCAGGCAGACCTAGGGATAAGGTTGGCGAGGAGTCAGTACTATCCCAAGGTATACCTAATGGGACGCTATGAAAGAGAGGGCGATAATCTCCTAGCTTCAAACAACGATTTCGCAAACCAGCATAATACAAGTATAGGCATACAGATTTCATGGCCCTTGTTCGAAAGCGGGAAAAAGCATGCCGAGGTAACAAGGGCAATTTACCAGGAACAGGTACTCACAGAACGTATAAAGGGTATAAAAGATAGCATACTCCTTGAGGTAAGAAACGCCTACCAGGGCCTCAAAGTAGCCGAGAAAAATATACAGACAGCACGAAAGGCCCTTGCACAGGCCAAGGAAAACTTCAGGATTACCAACCTCCAGTACCAGCAGCAGACAACTACCTCAACCGAGGTTTTGGACGCAAGGACATTTCTTACCCAGGCCGAGGTTAACTACCACAACGCACTATACGGTTACAGGATAGCAGAGGCAGAGCTGATGAGGGCTACTGGCAGGATGTGATGGCCAGCTTGTTTGCATGAACCAAAGTTAGGAGATGGAGATTCTCTGTTCAGACTATATAGACTATATAGCTAGAATGGATATTATGCTTACCTATAGAGGTCTGAAGCAGGAGAAAGGAAGATTACTATTATTACAGAGGACATGGGAGAGGTGAAGCAACTTGAATCCATACTCGTAAAGCCTGCAGGGCCTGATTGTAACATGGCCTGCACGTACTGCTTCTATTCATCAAAGCTAAGCATGTTTGGAGGCAAGATACACAGAATGGCACCGGACGTGCTGGAGAACCTCATCAGACAGGCCATGGCCCAGTCCCATGGACACATATCTTTTGCATGGCAGGGAGGAGAGCCAACCCTCATGGGGCTTTCTTTCTTCAAAAAGGTCGTGGAATACGAGCAAAGGTACGCTAAGCAACATGTGGTGGGAAACGGCCTGCAGACAAACGGTCTCTTGATAGATAGGAACTGGGCAAGATTCCTGGGGGAATACAATTTCCTCGTGGGACTGTCAATAGATGGCCCAAGGCATATACATGATCGCTACAGGGTAATGAAGAATGGAAAGGGTTCATGGTCAAAGGTCGTTGACAGGGCAAAGCTGCTGATTGACACCGGGGTGGCTGTAAACGCTATTAGCGTTATAACCGACTATTCTGCTGATTTCCCAGAAGAGGTCTACGAGTTTAATAGAGATCTGGGGTTAAGGTACATGCAGTTCATACCATGTGTTGAAACAGACCCTATCTCAAGGGATAGAGCTGCCCCATTTTCCGTGTCAGCCGTGAAATACGGTAAGTTCCTGTGCCGGGTATTTGACCTGTGGATGGACGATTTCAGGGATAATTTGCCCACCACCTCTATACGTTTTTTCGAGTCAATACTTTTCAGGTATGCAGGTATGGAACCGCCGGACTGCACGCTGCTTGAAGAATGCGGAGTTTACTTGGTTGTAGAGCACACTGGTGATGTGTATTCGTGCGATTTTTTTGTGGAACCCAGGTGGAAACTAGGTAATATTACCGAGCACAGGCTGATTGACCTGCTGAACTCACCTAGGCAACTATCCTTCGGGAAGATAAAGTCAAGGTTGCCGAATGTGTGCAGAGATTGCAAGTGGTTGGACTATTGTAGGGGCGGATGCATAAAAGATAGAATGCGTGATCCAAAGGATAATGGGGTCAATCACTTCTGCGAGTCTTTCAGGATCTTCTTTGAACACGCAGATGCAAAGCTTAAACGCCTTGCATCAAGGGTGCAGCCGTCGTGACATAGCAGGACTTGAATGGTATTATTAAAGAAATATAGCCCTGTATATACGTACGAAGAAGTAAAACCAGTGAACTCCACCCTCCCAGAGGAGTGAGCAATAAAATGCGATCAGCGCAATTACCATGGCTGATACAGGAAGTGCAGTCACTATTTTTATCTGATCCCCTGTTCTTTTCCTTACGATCATTCGACATGCTATCTCGCATGCCGCCATGAGTCCGAATGAACCGAGTATAACCATTACATGTAGCTGGTTCAGTGCATAGTAGAGTGTCTTTCCAAGCGTAAAGAACTCACTTACCCTTATCTCTTCCTTTATGATCCATATGATTGGCGTAACAAGGGATGCTGCTATTCTCTCGGCAGTGCTAGCCCCCCTGAAGTAGGCCATTGGGTATATGAGGATGCTGCCAAACCCTATGCTCAAGAACATGAGTATACCAGATGCATCGGCCAGGAAATAATGGAGGCCAGCTGATCCAACCTTTGACGAGTTCCAATAGACAAAGGTGGATACAATCCATGTGATAAGCACAATGGATGTAGGGTATACGAATCTTTTCATAAAAGGGGCCTTTTTAATGTAAGCATTACTTCCATTCATAGCCTCACCCCCTGTTTAAGCTGGGCGAGCATCTTCCTGAGCTCTGGAAGCCTTTCCATGCCCTTTGGGGTCTTTATAATATTGTGGTATTCATGGGGATCATTTGACAAGTCAAACAGTTCAGCCTTTTTCTTACCCTTGTACTCAATGTACTTGTATCTATCCGTCCTGATGCCGTTCATCTCAGGTACCTGGTAGGGATAGTCCTCAAAATACTCGTATAGCCAGGCCTTTCTCCATGGTGCCCCACTATTGTTGAGTATGGGTTTTATGCTGATCCCTTCCATGTTCTTGGGTATGTCCACTTCGGCCAGATCAAGCAGGGTTGGGGCAACGTCTATGTTCAACACCATGTTGGGTATGCGCCTACCTGGATTCTTGATGTGACCTGGATAGCGGACAATGAAAGGTATCCTGATTGACTCCTCGTAGGGCCAGCGTTTATCAACTAGGTGGTGCTCACCCCAGAAATAACCATTATCAGTTGTATATATGATCACCGTGTTGTCACTTAGACCCAGCTGATCCAGCCTCTTGACCAGTCTTCCTATTTGTTGGTCTAACGCCACGATGGTCTCGCAATACCTTCTGTAGAGGTAATCGAGTTTGCTAATTGTACCATACCATAAGGCCCCGTCTACCCAGGTACACCATGGATCTGCATCCTTGGGTAGGTGCAGCTTAACGTCTTTATACAGGCCCCTCAGTTCAGGCGGTGGTAGAAACTGATGATGCACTGCCTTGTGAGAGAGGTATAGGCAGAAGGGATTGTCCCTTTTCCTTGAGATGAATTCCAGTGCAAAATCCGTGAGGTCCTCTGTGATGTACTTGCCAGGTCTTGGGGTCTCTTTCCCGTTTATTATGAGTGGGCAGTCAAAGTAACGGCCCTGGCCCTGCTGTATTGTGAACGTAATAAACTCGTCAACGCCCCTCAAGTGGGGTAGACGTCCCGGCATGTGCCATTTCCCAATAAATGCCGTGTCATAACCTGCGTCCTTGAGTATCTCAAGAAATGTAACATTGCTGTCGTTCCAGGTTGTGATGTTGTTCTTAACGCCATGGGTGTGTGCATACTGGCCGGTAAGAAAACTTGCCCTGGATGGGCTACATAGGGACGTGGTAACAAACGCGTTCTCGAATAGCACGCCCTCTCTGGCAAGGCTGTCCATATTGGGTGTCTTGATAAATGGGTGGCCCATGCAGCTCAGGCAGTCCCACCTGTGGTCATCGGATAATATGAATACTATGTTGGGCCTTTGTTCTTTTGCAAATAGCAAGTTGGGGAAGGCCTGGCTTGCGAGGCTAACTGCAAGTGCCCCTCCCACGGTTTTTATGGCCTCTCTCCTTGTTACAGGCTTCTCAATAATGTTTATCTTGTTATTCGGCATCTAAGACCTCCCTTGGAATAAATACGAAGTCACTACAATCCATGTGCAAGCTTACTGTTAAGTTATTTATTGTTGGCTTTGAGTATGTCAAGAGGGAACAATGTATTTTTTTGATTTTAAGGCATTAACATATATTCTTATTTCTATTTATTTACTGGTTTCAATTTAGTGATTTGTCTGGTATATGGGGGGCATGAAAGTATGTTCCTGGATGATACCGAACGTTGTGACCATCGGGCCGGATGCGGGTATAAGAGAGGCCCTTGAGGTTATGAAGAAGTATTCCATAAGGCATCTACCCGTGGTGGATAATGATGAATTCGTAGGCCTGGTGACTCTCGGTGACCTTAAACAGGCGATACTTGCATCCATGCTTGAACAACTCAAGGTCAATGATGTAATGATACGCGAACCCTACACAACCTCGCCAGACACTACTTTAGAGAGTGCTGCAATGGTTATTTATGAAAAAAACATAGGGTGTCTGCCTGTTTTGGATGGCAAGGAATTGGTTGGTATCATCACTGTAAACGACATATTAAAGGCCTTTATCGACATAATGGGAGTGCTGAAGGCAGGGTCCCGTATAGACGTGGTCTTAAAACGCATACCTGGTTCTTTCGACGAGGTAATATCTATAATAGAGGCAAAAGGTGGATTTGTTATAAGCGTGGGCATGTCTATAAACGGGGAGAACCCGATACACCACTTCAGGGTATCAGGTGGTAACATAGCAGCGATTGCCCAAGAATTGAGAGACCTTGGCTACAGGAAGGTTGAATTCATAGAGTAGGATTTAGTCCCAATGAAGCCACAATCTCTTCAGGCCTTTTCCCCTTTACCAGGATTGCCTTGTTTCTCGACTTCTCTCCTCGGACTATGCATACATTTGACTTGGCTGTCCTTACCTGCTTCGAGATGTACTTCACAAGAGACATGTTTGCCTTGCCATCTACTGGGGTGCTGGTGAGGTATATGTGAAGCTGGTCGTTTTTTACCTCTCCAATGGCGTCCCTCTTTGCATTAGGATGAACCTTGCATGAAATTATAGTGGAACCATTCTGCTCTCTTATCCACACCCTTATATGGCCTCGTTATTGAGATGTTTCCTGCACCGAGCCCTGTGTATCACATACATAAGGATTAAAACCCTCCCGCCTTTATACGCATGCCGGTCTCAATCAGGGACCTGGCTATTGCAGTATCGAGGAATACTATAATTGCTATGACGACGATTGGTGAAAGGTCAAATCCCCCGATACTTAAAGGGAGTCTTCTTCTAAACCAAAGGAAGACTGGCTCTGTGGCACTGTAAAGGAATCTTACTATTGGATTATATGGGTCCGGGTTGACCCAGCTTAAAAGTGCCGCTATTATCACTACCCACATGTAGAGGTTGAGCAGTAAATGCAAAAGCTGCCCAAACCCTATTATGATATTCGCTAAAACGAACATTGTTTCACGTCCCTCTCCAACCGCCTTTTTTATATTATTGCCTTATTTGTCCATTGCTTTCAAGCTATTTGTGACCATTACTTGATAACTTGCATATTCGCCATACAAGCAGATGCTTGCGATACCAATAAAGGTCTGCTAAAGCTTAGCTGTGCGACTTAAGAGGCTGGAGATAAGTGGGTTCAAATCCATTGCGAGAAAGACCGTGCTTTCCTTTCCCGGGGCCATTACATGTATTGCAGGCCCCAATGGATGCGGAAAAAGCAATATCGTGGATGCAATAAGGTGGGCACTGGGAGAGCAGTCTCCAAGGGCCTTGAGGGCATCCTCCATGGAGGATGTTATCTTTTCTGGAACACAGGCTGTTCCACCTTCTGGAATGGCCAAAGTAAGCCTCGAATTCACAAGGGATGGAGATTATTTTCCAAAGAGCCTCGAGGGTTTTGACGAGATCTCCATATCGAGGTCTCTTTACAGAACTGGGGAGAGTGTGTACGCGCTTAATCGTGTTAAGTGCAGGCTCAAGGACATAACGGATATATTCCTGGACACTGGCCTGGACAGGCGTGGTTATGCCATTATTGAACAGGGTAAGATAAAGGACATTATAAACTCAGACCCAGAGGAGATTCGTTACCTTGTTGAAGAAGTGGCCGAGGTGGGGAGGTTGAGGTACAAGAAGGCCGAAGCCTCTAGAAGGCTTAAAGCTACCCAGGCAAATCTACTGAGGATACAAGACCTGCTCTCAGAGGTTTCCAGGCAGAGGGACGATCTTAGGGCGCAGGCGAACAAGGCTAAGAGATACCAAAAGTTGAGGGATAGCCTGAACACGATGACCAGGGACCTGTGGGCATACGAGCTTAAAGAGATAGTCCTTTCAAGAGAGCATGCCGGGCATATGTTATCCGAGATAAGGGATAGCTTGGAGCAGAAGACAGCAGGGATGGATTCTCGCCAGGCCCTTCTCCATGACTTGAAGAAAGAGGTCTACAAAAGGGAAAGGGACTTAGAGGAACTTGAGGCCAAGATTTTACAGGCAAGTGCCGAGCTGGATACTCTCAGGTCGGACATCATTATCACAGAATCCAGGCGGGACGAGATAAATGCCGAGATGAAACGTCTTGCTGATGGTATAAAGGCATCCATTAAAAGGGGCGTGGTGCTCGGGGAAGAGGCAGCCAGGCTTAAGAGAGATGTATCCGTTGCAGCCAGAGAGGTCTCGCGCATGGAGGATGCCTTCATTTCCAGGCACGCTGGTATACAGAAGCTGAAAAGTGAATACAATGAGATTCTCGAAGAGTATGAGGGCAAGAGATCAAGGCTTTTTGATATCTCCGGCAAACAGAAGGTAGTTGAACAGGATGTGATCTCAACGAGAAATCGTATGAAAGAGGCCGTTAAGGTTCTTGGACAAAAACAATCTGAACTGGAGGAATTGAAGAGGTCTCAAGGCAAATTAATGTCTTATGTGGTATCTCTAGAGGATAGGAAGAAGGGGCTGGACCAAATCCTTGAAAAGCTAGAGACCATGCTTGTTGAACTAGAGAGAAGGCGGCTCCGTCAGGCCAGCGAGCTTGATACCCTGAACAGCAAGCTTAAAGACAAAGACAAGCTTTACTCTGAACTTGGTGTAAGGATATCCATGCTGAATAGGCTGATAACAGAGGCTCTGGGGGAGGGTGCAGATGATAATGTTCAAGAAGGTAAGACAACCAGGAGGGTAGCAGATTCCATACGGGTAAGGTCTGGGTACGAAGATGCGGTCGGAAAGTCAATCGGTAATGGTCTCGAGTACGTGGTCGTGGATGACTATGACCAGGTAAGGGAGTCAATAAGAAAAGGAAAGAAAGAAGCGGGGTTTGTACCCTTAAGACCCCACTTATCAAACGGGGATACGGCTAAAGTTGCACAGGCTCCTGGGGTTATAGGGCCATTGAGCTCGTACATGGACACTAAAGATGGCCTTGATGATGTAGTGGAGGCCCTTGCCAGAGGCATGGTCGTTGTAAAGGGAATAGAAGATGCCATGGATCTGTGGGAGAAAGGATACAGGTCGACTGCGATGGTTGCGCTGGATGGCAAGGTTATGGAACCAAGTGGAATCATAAGATGTAACTTGGAAGGTCAGAGGTACGCTTCAGGGTTAAGGGCTAAGTCAGAGAAAGAGGCACTCTCAAAGCAAAGGGCCTTGATCCACACGGAGATAACGGACCTTGATGAGAAGATTGGCAAGAAAAAGGCGGACTTGGATCTCCTTGTACGAGAGATTGAGGACGTAAAAAAGAAAAAACAGGATACAATGCTTGAATTGGAGCGTGTGGCGAAAGAAATTGAAAACGCACGCTTAAGGCTTGAATCACTCGCCAGAGACGCAGGTAAGGTGGACGCTGATATCAAGGGCTGGAGTGAGATGGTAAAAAGGCTTGAGTCAGAACTGGAACAGAAAGAATCTAAAAGGCAGGGGCTAGAGATAGAGCTGGAAGGCATAAGGGCGGAGCTTGCCTTACTTGCCGCTAAAAAAGATGGGATCTATACTAAAGTGACGAGCGAGGAACAGGTGCTGGAGGAGGAGTCTGCCAGAACAAGGGATACGAAGATATCATTGGCCAGAAAGGAAGAAAGGCTTAATGCTATAAACGAGGAGATTTCGCTCATCTCCGGTAGACTGGATGAAATGAAGCATATGATAAGAGACCTTGCTGTTCATCTTAAGGCTACAAAACAGAGGTTATGGGCACTTTCAGGGCAGAAAGAAGAGATAGAAAAAAGGATTGCAAGTATTGAGTCAAAAACTGATAATCTCAAGTCCGACCGCAGGGACATACAGGACAGGATAGTAGTGCTCGAGGACGAGATAGGTAAGCTTGCAAAGGAAATAGAGAGTTTTAAAGAACAGGAAAACGAGCATCTCTTGGAATACAAAGAAAAGGAAATAGCATATAATATGCTGCTCCAGAGAATTGAATCCAGATTTGGGAAGGATAGGCCAGAGACGCCGGAAGGGTTTGACCCTGAATCAACAAGGCGGAAAATTGCCAGGATACAGAGAAAGATCGAGACCATGGGTCAGATAAACTTTGTAGCCCTTGAGGCCTTTGAAGAGGCCCAATCCAGATGGGAAAGACTACACCTGCAATATCAGGACCTCACTCAGGCCATGGAAAGATTGCAACAGGTCATAAATAGTCTTGAAAGACAGGGTAACAAGAGATTCTTGGCCACCTTTGAGAAGGTAAGGGCAAATTTTAGGGATATATTCGGGCTACTTTTCAACGGGGGAAAGGCAGACCTCACGCTTACTCAAGCTGGTGAAGCCGGTCCAGGCATAGAGATAAAGGCAAGTCCACCGTTTAAGCGCATAAAGAATATGTCACTTCTTTCTGACGGTGAGAAGGTGCTGTGTGCAATATCATTCGTGTTTTCCCTGTTCAAGGTTAAACCTTCCCCTTTTTGCATACTGGACGAGGTAGATGCATCTCTGGACGAGGCAAACACTTTAAGGTTCAACCGTCTTATAAAGGCTTACTCCAATGATACGCAATTTATCATTATTACACATAATAAGCAGACCATGGAGGTGGCTGATGTCATATATGGGCTGACCTTTGATAGCCCTGGCATCTCAAAGGTCGTGGCAATGGATCTTAAGGAAATGAATGAATAATAATTCCTCGATTATGGAAAAATATTTCCCTTTATTTTTGTATTTTTTAATTTATTCTGTATATTCAATAGGTTTGGATGTGCATGCATATTGCTATAGATCAAGTGGATACAGGAAGGTGGGTATATGTCGCGCGTAATAGCAGTAACATCAGGAAAGGGTGGAGTTGGTAAGAGCAACTTTGTCCTTAATGTAGGTATAGCCCTTGGCATGATGGACAATAGGGTCCAGCTCTTGGATGCGGACCTCGGGCTTGCAAACCTGGATGTACTGATGGGTCTGAGGCCTTTGCGTACACTTGAAGACGTTGTACTTGGAAAGTGTAACATTGAGGATATAATACTCAAGACTGATTACGGGGTTGAGCTGTTACCTGGAAGTTCAGGCGTCGAGGATATGGCTGATCTACCGAGGGAAAAGATCGCAGGGCTCATAAAGCAGATAAGCAAGGTGTCAGAAGATGCCGATTTTATCCTTGTTGATACCGCATCTGGAATTTCTTCAACAGTACTTTCCTTTTTACTTGCTGTGCCAGAGGTTGTCGTTGGCGTGGCACCGGAGCCTACATCATTGACCGATGCATATGCAATGATAAAGGTACTGACCAAGAATGGCTTCAAGGGTAGGGTGTCTGTTTTTCCATCCATGGTAAAGAATAGTACCAAGGCTAGGAATCTCTACAGGAAGATCTCGTCTGCAGCGCAGAGATTCCTCGATGTGAAGGTGGATTACGCAGGGTACGTATGCATGGATGATAAGCTCCCGCAGGCCGTAGCCGACCAAGTTCCAGTGATCGTTAGGTTTCCTACCTCTGAGATAGCAAGGTGCTACATGATGATAGCATCTACTTTGCTTGGGCAGGAGGCGGGTTACCCCGACATGGATAGGTTCTGGTCAAGGCTCATACAAATGATAATCAAAAGGCCCAAGAAAAAGGTACACCGAGGTGTCTCCATTGGTGCTGAAGACCGAGCAAAGTCCCTTGAAGCAGCACTTAGGGATATGCTTGATGAGCAAAGGAAGACCCGTATTTTACTAGAGCGCCTTGTAACAAGGATGGAACAAACTAGCGAAGAACTCATGTCCAAGAAAGGCCCTGTTGTGTGATTGCAACTTTGCACACCCCTTGTGGCAGGCTTTTTCTATACGGGGATGCCAGTAAAGTAGTAAGAATATCCTGGTCACATCTTGCAGGTAGGAATCACGCAGGTTGTCTCGATTGGGCCGTAAAAGACCTTTACAATTATTTCCAAGGAAAGACACGCATTTTCACGGGTGGCCTTGATTTCTGGGAAGGGAGTGTTGCATGGATCAGGTCAGGCGATACACGTCCCCCTAGGAACAGGTTGCAGGAAGTGCTCTACCTCATGAGCATGATACCTTACGGGACCACGGTAACCTACGGTGACCTTGCACGCTCCATTGGTGGCACACGTTATTCAAGGTTTGTTGGCCAGGTGTGCAGGCTTAATCCACTGCCCGTGATTATACCTTGTCACAGGGTCGTTGCCAGGGATTCCATAGGCGGATATTCTTACGGGATCAAGAAGAAGAGATGCCTTTTGGAGCTTGAAGGATACAGGAAATATGTATGAAGAGATATATATTTGACAAGACATACTTAATGTGTTTTTATTTTAGTGTTGAGGGGCCTTTCCTTGAGAACTTCACAAAGTTCAATGTTTTTGTGCGGCTGATGGCCCAAGACATGGACAGGTGCTGAGATGCTCAGGCAAATTATAGAGGTGGTAGGCGAGAGTGATCTGCATAGGATAGTTACAAAGGTTGTCATTGGCGTTGCGTTTATTGCAGTCGAAGTTGATGACAGTCAGGTTGGGCTATGTGCAAGCATAACAGAGAGTGGCCAGGAAGAGTGTAAGGCCTTCGAGATGGCAGGCAGGCTTGCAGGATCTACTGTAGAGGAGATATTGGGCCTTGCCTCAGAATACGGTTACATCTCAAGGTCTATTGCTCTGGCCACTGTAAATGCTATAAACGACGCCTGTCTGGGAAGCGTGGACGGTGATGTCATGGACCTTCTGGAGTTTGATGGTAATCGAGTAGCAATAATAGGCATGATTGAACCTGTTGTGGAGATGCTTGAGCGTAGGGGATGCGAGATAAGCGTCTTTGACACCAGGAATGTGTCCCATCCCCTTATAAGGCCTGTAGAGGACATGGAGAGGTACGTCTCAGATGCCACGATGATTATAATCACGGCCACAACTATTATCAACGAGACTCTAACAGAAATTCTACGCCTGTCTAAGAACGCTAAAGAGGTAATACTGATGGGCCCTACAACACCAATGATGGCCCAGATTTTCGCGGGAACGGGTGTTACGTGGCTTGCAGGCTCAAAGGTTCTTGACGGGGCCAGTGTGATGCGGATCGTGATGGAAGGTGGAGGCACGAGGTCATTGTTTAGATCAGGGGCAATAAAGAAAGTAGTACAAAAGGTGGCATAGATGGTAGGCTTTTATGATTCTTACGGCAGGAGGATCAGGTATATAAGGTTATCTGTCACTGACAGGTGTAACTTCAGGTGCCGATACTGCATGCCAATGAACGGTATAAAATGGATTCCCCATGAATCTATCATGCGATACGAAGAACTTATCAGGATGATTCGTATATGTGCGTCTCGTGGGATCGATAAAGTAAGGGTTACAGGTGGAGAACCCCTTGTCAGGAAAGATATTGTTAAGTTCTTGGAAAACCTCAATACCGTAGATGGGATAAATGATGTGTCTTTGACGACAAATGGTTTTTTCCTTGAGCACATGGCCTCTGAGATAAAAGGTGCGGGTATCTCGAGGATAAACATCAGTCTTGATACGCTTGATAAAGATAAGTTTGCGTATATTACTGGCGTTGATGGCTTTGAGAGGGTGGTCAAGGGTATCACAAGTGCGCTGGAGCAGGGCTTTGACCCGGTAAAGATTAACGTGGTGGCCATGAGGGGATTCAATGACGATGAGTTTATAGACTTTGCCGGTTTGACCCTACATCTTGGAATACAAGTACGTTTCATAGAATTAATGCCCATTGGTCCTGGTTTTGATATTGGTAAGAAAGCTGTCATTACAAAAGATGAGATTCAATCATTGATAGAGAAGACATATGGTAATCTTGAACCTTTGCCTTCTAGCATAGGACCGGCCAGCGTTTTCAAGATAGAAGGGGCCAGAGGTAG
>QMLJ01000004.1 GCA_003643935.1 Deltaproteobacteria bacterium
ATGTTCAAGGTAGGCTAGATAAGGGGAGTTTCGGGATGAGAGTTATGACAAGACTTGATTTCACCAGGATGAGTCTTGATGGGATATCCTCGGGTAGGATAACACTATGGAAACACTGCCTTGTGGTATGGAAAAAACATCCCATAATGGGATGTGGGATGGGCCAGCTACCATGGGAATTACTAAAGACCAAGTATAAAGAATATCCATGGCCTGCTGATAATCAGTTTATCCTGGAACTTGCAGAACTTGGCGTGGTGGGTTTGCTTGCGTTTCTCTGGATGATCTACGCCTTAATTAAGGACATTTCCATGTCTTTGCATCTATACATGGGAGAAAAGAAGACAATAATGAATTATTTACCCTGGCTCTGCGGGTTTATTAGTATTATCTTAGAGTTCTTCACGATATTCGTGCTTTACTATCGGAATGTAATCTTGATCGTGTGGGCTACCTTTGCCATTGCAGTTGCCCTGAGCCCAGGTTCGGGATATCAGCTTGAAGGTCCAAAAGAGAAGTCAGTGTAGATTGGCATGCAAGTACCCATCCCTATGGTCTATATCATTTTGCTTAATTACAATGGCTGGCAGGATACCCTTGAATGTCTCGAAAGCTTGGTCAGGATAGACTATCCTGACTACAGGGTTGTAGTTGTGGATAACGGCTCCACAGATAAATCTATTGAATACATCAAAAAATGGGCAGAGGGTGATAAAGACCTTGAGATGCATAGTCGTGAGTTTACCCGATACAACTCAGGGCCTGGATTAGATAAGCCTATTCCATATATGCTTATTAATGCAAAGCATATTGATAGGTTTGAGGATATCCCGGATAAAGCCAAGCCATATATTACCATCATTGATACGGGTAAGAACCTGGGTTTTGCAGGTGGGAATAACGTGGGTATAAGGTATGCCATCTCAAGAAGAGAGTATGATTACGTATGGCTCTTAAACAACGATACTGTGGTGGAAAAAGGTGCTCTTGGTGCACTGGTGGAGTACAGCCAACGGAATAAAGATGCAGGTATTGTGGGTTCTAAGTTACTGTATTACCACAGGCCAGATATCATACAAAGCGCAGGGGGTAGACTCAACAAATGGTTTGCAAGCACATCCAGCATTGGCCAAGGCCAGCATGATTCATTTAAGTGGGATAAGGATGCAGAGGTTGAAACCATAATGGGAGCATCGTTTTTTATATCCAGGGAATGCATAGAGAGGATAGGACTTTTGCCAGAGGAATATTTTCTTTACATGGAGGAGACTGATTACTGCTACAGGGCTCGGCTTCATGGGTTTAAGATAGGTTTTGCACATAAGAGTAAGGTATATCACAAGGAAGGTTCGAGTACGGGTTGTGTCCCCCTTAAGGGGGGTGAGGGAAGGAGTTATGAAGCAGATATCCTCTCAATAAGAAACCGCCTGAGATTTGCCAGGAAATACCTAAGGCCTTACCTGCCTACTGTATATCTTGGTCTTTTGATTTCCACCTTGATACGTATTAAACGCAGGCAATGGAGGAATGCCCTGTACATAATAAGGCTTTTACTAGGGATTGAGAGATGAAAGATGATGCCAAGGTTAATACTAGATGCCAGGGCAATAGGAAATTCAGGGATTGGGGTCTACATAAAGGCCTTGCTGCCATTTATTCTTGCGTCTAAAAAGTTTGATGTAACCGTATTGGGGCAGGAGGATTCCTTAGATAGGGCTGGTTTCAGCTCCATTGATACAATTGAGTGCAAGGCAGGTATATATTCTTTAAGGGAGCAGTTTATGATGCCTCTAAAGGTATCTAGCTGCGATATCTTCTGGACACCGCATTATAACGTCCCGGCCTTACCTGTAAGGGCAAGGAAGAGGATTGTGACCATACACGATGTGTATCACCTTGCACATAGCAGCGAGTTAAACCTGGTGAAGAGGTTATATGCAAAGGTAGTGCTGCCCCTTGCAGCCAGGCTCTCGGATAGAATAATTACGGTCTCTGATTTTTCAAGGCAGGAGATATTGAAATACACTCATATTGGTCCTGAGAAGATAGTTGTAATATATAATGGGGTGGACTTTGATCGGTTTAACAAGGCAAAAGTAAATTCTGCTTTTTTAGATCGCTACCACCTGGGTAGGTATATATTATATGTGGGGAATGTAAAACCACATAAGAACATCATAGGTCTTATAGATGCATTTAGGATATTACACGACAAGTATGCAGATATAAAGTTGGTTATTGCAGGGGAGAAGGAGCAGTTCATTACAGGTGTGAGAGGGGTCGAGCAGATTGTAAAGACCAGGTCACTTGAAAGGCATGTAATCTTTACCGGGTTTGTTGATGACAAGGATCTTCCAGGCCTTTACAAAGGGGCTGAACTCATGGTCTTTCCTTCTCTGTACGAGGGCTTTGGTCTTCCACCCTTGGAGGCCATGGCCTCTGGTACGCCCGTGGTGGCTTCCCGAGGCAGTTCAATACCAGAGATATGTGGTGAAGCCCCCATCTATGTTGATCCGTACAATCCACTAGACATGGCAGATGCTATTGCAAGGGTGCTGGAAGATGGGAATCTTCGCGACAATCTCATAAAAAGAGGCCTTGAGAGGTCAATGGCCTTCAGGTGGGAGAGCTCTGCCAGGACACATATAAGGCTTCTAGAGGAACTGGCCGGGGGAATTTTATCGTGATAGACAGAACCCTTAATTACGGCAGGCAAATAATAAAGGGATTTCTCGAGAGGTCAAGACCTTACGAAAAGGTTCTGGATATCGGGGCAGGTAAGGGTGACGACCTTGAGATTGCAAGGGAAGTAATCCCCGGGGCAGAGCTACTGGCATTGGAGTGTTTCAAGCCCAACATCGAGCGTCTCAAGCGTAAAGATGTAAGGGTGTTCGAGGTTAATATAGAAAGACAGAGGTTTCCTTTTGAAGACGAGGGTATCGATGTTATCATGGCAAATCAGATTCTGGAACACACAAAGGAGCTGTTCTGGATATTTCACGAGGTGAGTAGGATCTTGAAACAAAAGGGGAAGCTTATAATTGGTGTGCCCAATCTTGCATCCTTGCACAACAGAATCCTACTTTTGCTTGGTATTCAGCCTTCCCCCATAAAATCGTATTCAGCACATGTAAGGGGTTTTACCAAGGGGGATTTGCTCAGGTTTTTTAATATATGGGGAGGATACAGGCTCGTTGATTTCAAGGGCTCAAACTTCTACCCGTTTCCACCAGTTATTGCAAGGTCTCTTGCCAGGTTGTTTCCATCCATGTCATGGGGTATATTCTTACTCCTGGAAAAGGTAGGGCCCTATGATGGTAGCTTTATCAAGTATCCAGAAGAGGAGGGGCTTGAGACGAATTTTTACCTGGGTGAAGATACAGGGAAAAACAAGGAGCGATCGTGAAAAAGGTTGCAATAGTGCATGACTGGCTTACTGGTATGAGAGGAGGGGAGAAATGCCTGGAGTGCTTTTGCGAGCTTTTCCCCCATGCAGACCTTTACACTCTTATTCATACCAAAGGTAGCTGTTCAGAGACCATAGAGAACATGCACATCATAACGTCATTAGTAGATAAGATTCCTGGCAAGGACAGGTATTATCGCCACATGCTGCCTCTGTTTCCTTTTGCCATAGAGAGGTTTATTCTAAAGGATTATGACCTGGTGTTGAGCTCGAGCCACTGCGCTGCAAAGGGTATTATACCAGGGCCCGATACCCTGCACGTATCCTACGTGCACTCACCCATGCGTTATGTATGGGACATGTACGATGATTACTTTGGCAAGTCAAAGGTTGGCCGGGCCCAGGCCCTGATAATCCCCTTTTTTGCAACGTTCCTAAGGACCTGGGATGTGGCTTCTGCTGCAAGGGTGGACAACTTTATTGCAAACTCCTACCACGTGGCAAAGAGGATAAGAAAGTACTACCGCAGGGATGCAACAGTGATCCATCCGCCTGTTGATGTTGATAAGTTCAGGGTTTCCGAGACGCTGGGGGATTATTATCTCGTTGTTTCCGCCTTTGCCCCATATAAAAGGTTGGACCTAGCGATTCTGGCATTCAATGAGCTGGGCTACAGGCTCAAGGTGGTGGGAACAGGACAGGATGAAAAAAGGCTTAAGGGTTTAGCAGGGCCTAACATAGAGTTCCTTGGCTGGCAGCCCTCAGATAGCCTTGTTGACCTCTATTCAGGATGCAAGGCATTCATATTCCCTGGAGAGGAAGACTTTGGCATAACCCCGCTTGAAGCCATGGCTTCGGGCAGGCCTGTCATAGCCTATGCAAAGGGCGGGGCGCTGGAGACAGTAAGGGGACTTGGCGAGGACAATCCAACAGGGGTATTTTTCAAGGAACAGTCAGTGGGCGCACTGGTAAAGGCAGTAAGGGATCTTGAAGATAACCTTGCCTGCTTTGATCCCTTGAAGATAAAAGAACACTCAGGGAGATGGGCTAGATCCAGATTCAAGGAAGAGATAACAAAGGCCATAGATGGTTTCCAGAAAGATCATGGCCAGGGAGCGCACAATAACAATAACAGATAATAACAAGGATATAATGATAAGAAAGGGATATTCACTTTTAAAGGTGGCTTTTGTGGTGGTCCTTCTGCTCTCATTTGATGTGGCAGCGATCTCCCTGTGTTTCTTGATCAGTTATTACACCAGGGCCTGGTTATTTGTTAAAGCCTTTCACCTATTGAGGCCCATGCTCCATTCCTTTGATGTATACATGGATATGTGGCCCATAGTCTTTTTTTGGCCGCTTATGTTTTTATACGAAGGTCTTTACCCACCCATAGGTGTCAGCTTCTGGGAGGAGATGAAGGGCCTTATAAAGGGCGATACCATAGCCTTTATAGTGGTGATAATCCTTACCTTTATTACAAGGACATCCATCCACTTTTCAAGACCTGTTATCTTCATGGCCTTTGTCTTATCGCTCATTGTGGTTCCCTTGCTGAGGAGAGTAGCAAGGTCATTCTTGAGGGGCATTGGCCTTTGGTCTAGGGGGGTTGTGCTTGTGGGTACGAATCCTGCTATAGATCAGGTTATGTGTAATCTCAGAAAACATCCTGATTGGGGTCTAAACCCAGCTGGGGTGATTGTTCCAGCAGGTGGGGCTGCACCAGAAGGACTGGAGGTACTAGGCACAATAGAGCGCATGGAAGAAATGAAATTAAGTTCGGACGAGGTGATTGTTGCCATGCCTGAACTCTCTAGGGAAAGGCTGGCAGAGATAGTGGAAAAGTCAGCCAGTCTAGCACCTGTTGTAAAGGTTGTACCTGATCTTTACGGTCTGGCCTCAGCCGGGGTACAAACCCACGACCTGGATGGCATGTTACTTTTGGAGATGGAGGACAGGCTCGCGAGGACGAGAAACAGGGTAGTAAAGCGTGCATTTGATATTACTGTGTCATTGGTCTCTCTGGTCTTGCTCTTACCCATATTCCTGCTTGTGGCAGCCATTATAAAGCTCGATTCCAGGGGGCCTGTATTCTTTGGACATAAGCGCATAGGCAAGGGTGGCAAGCCCTTTAAATGCTACAAGTTCAGGACAATGGTATCAAACGCCCAAGAGGTGCTGGAGCAACTCCTGGCAAGCGATCCAGAGGCAAGATTGCAGTGGGAGAAGGATTTCAAGCTTAAAGATGACCCGCGTATCACAAAAATAGGGAGGTTTTTGAGGAAGACCAGCCTTGACGAGCTGCCACAGCTGTGGAACGTGCTAAAGGGAGAGATGAGCCTTGTGGGACCCAGGCCCATTATCTCTGAAGAGGTGGAGAAATACGGAGTCAAGTCCAGGTACTTCTTCAAGGTGACGCCAGGTATAACAGGTCTTTGGCAGGTCTCGGGAAGAAATGACATAGATTACGATGAGAGGGTCATGCTCGACGAGTACTATGCAAAGAACTGGTCTTTGTGGCTGGACATAGAGATAATTATAAGGACATTTGGCGCAGTACTCAGAAGGCAGGGGGCATACTGAGATATTCTTTATTGTACCCCTCTTATGGTCAGTTCAGGGAATGCCTAAGCATGTGAAGATAAGATATGATAGATGGAACGAGGCCTGGGGTGGATACCAGGCCTTTTTAGAGGGACTTGCCTCAAGAGCGGGTGTAAAGAGGATATGCGATATAGGTGGTGGCGCAAACCCTGCCCTGTCACTTGAATTTATTAGGGAACATAAGCTTAGCTATGTCATTCTTGATATCTCGGCAGAGGAGCTCGTCAAGGCCCCTGAAGGCTATGAAAAGGTGCAGGCTGATATTGCATCACCTCACCTGGATATACCCGGTGGATACGACCTTGTGTTCAGCAAGATGCTGGCCGAGCATATAAGGGATGCACGCCAGTTTCATAAAAACGTGCTTAGCATCCTTGCAGAAGGTGGTATTGCCTTTCATTTCTTCCCCACGCTTTATGCAATGCCCTTTATCTTGAATCGCTTGATGCCAGAGAGACTCTCGGCGATATTGCTACGCACGTTTGCGCCGAGGGATAGTTACAGGTTTGCCAAGTTTCCTGCCTACTATAAATGGTGCAGAGGGCCTACACACACCCAGATAAAGAGGTTTGAAGCCCTTGGCTACGAAGTGGAGGAATACATAGGTTTTTTTGGCCATGGCTACTACATGGGCATAAAACCTTTAGACAAGCTGAATAGTTTCATAGCAGATATATTGATAAGTCATCCCGTCCCATCCCTCACATCCTACGCATATACCATCTTGCGAAAGTGCTAAGGACCGCATCTTAACCATGATTAATAATATCGAGTTTGAATTGGTAAGCTAGTGGTGTTTAAGATGTGACCCCAGGAAGAGCCTGGATGTGAGTTCGTGTCTCCTTAAGATGAAATAAGATATTGGGATAGGGATATATATCGGGCCGAGTATAAGTATAAATGAGAGTGTGATTAGGTCGAGCGGGAGTATGTTTATAAATAAGACCCTGAGCGCGATCTGGGTGAGGTGACCGTTTAGGTACACATCATAAGAATATCTCCCAACAAGACTGAACTGGGAAAAACCTATGGGTTTCTTTTCGGCTATTGTTGCACATATCTCAAACATAGAAAAGATGCTTACAATGATGACAACCAGTCTTACTGCAAGTTCCAGATTTGACCTGTATAGGTCCTTGAACCAGACAAAGTATATAGTGTTCAGAAGTATCATGGAGGAAATCAAAAGATACCTTTTTGAGTGCAGTAGCTTTATGTTCTCCTTTCTATTAAACGCGAACAGGTAGCCTATGTAAAAATACACCATGTATGCTGTCATGTTCTTGAGATTCATTATGTCAGGTAAGGGTAAGAAGCTTGAACATATTACAAGGGCAAGTGTAATGGGATGGCCCAGTCTTTTTGATACCTTGAGGACAAGTGGAAAAAGTGCGAACACAATGAAAATCGTGTAAAGAAACCAGAGGACTATCATTGGATTTTCAAGTGGATACAAGAGTATGATCTTTATGCTCGATAACAGGTAATCATGGAAACTACCAGAAGGTCTCCTGAATGCGTATTCCCTGAGCATGTATTTAAATGGTACCATTATAAACGAATAGGTGAAGTAGGGGATCATGATCCTGTCGATCTTTTTCTTTACAAAATTCAGGTAAGACCTGAGGTCGTCTAACTTTGTTCTCTGGTGATGGACTATGAGGCCTGCAATGAACATGAGAAACGGCATGTCACAGGTAAATATGAATGAATACAGGAAAAGCTCCGCATTATAGAGTCCCTTGGGATATACATTTACAAAGTCCTTCCCGATTATGGTTATGTAATGGGCGACAATGACAAAGATAATGGCAATGCCCCTGCCCACATTGACATCTTCCAGGAATTCCTTTTTACTGTTCATAAGTTATAACAGTATAAATTTGTTGTGTGAAAAGTGCAATCATTATTGCCCCTGGTAGACAGGGTTCATTGGGTCATTGGGATTTTTTCCTTGTATCGCTGAGACAAGGCCTTCCACAGCTTGCTCACTTCAGGGGTACGCCTTTTGGTGTTGCAGTATGCCATGAGGAACCTGAGCCTGTCAGTACGTGAGATCCCAAAGGTATGACGGTTAAGGGAATCCAGGTCACGTAAACTGCAGGCCATCCGCGTCCACCTGATCTTGGCCTTCTCCAGGTCTATAAAGGAAAACTCCTTTGTCTGGGTATTTACGAAAATATGTTTTGGATAAAGCGAGTTGTGCACTATATGGGCATCGTGCATCTTGCGTAGCTCCCTTGCCAGGGCAAGTATAATCCCTCTTCTGCCATTTATACTGTTGGAATGTTCGCCCCTCCAGTCCTCAAGAAGGTCAGCGAGTGACTGGTAGCCTTGAAGATGCTCTGTCACTAATACAGCCTGTTCTTTATTGCCTTCACGGCGTATACCCCAGAAGAGTATCCTGGGGATCTTGATGCCTATTGCACTGAGATAGTAAAGGCTTCGGGCCTCGTTCTCAACGGTTGTTATCCCACGTAGCAGGTGGGCCATGGTGCGTCTGTAATAATTTTCTTGCTTTTTAACATAAAGCAAGGGATTTTTACCATTATTGGGGTTGATCACTTGTACATTACTCCAGCCGTTCCGCCTCCTGTTCGGTTCATCAATACCTTTGCTATCTAAGGTCCAGTATTGCATAAATTTATCACTATCCATGTCTACTCTTTTAGCCGGTTGATAACGAAACTGCCAGCTTATAGATCGAAGGATAAGGTCTAGCGTACCTGCCATAACTAATACTCACTTCTAAAGAACACATCAGTGTATACTGGCATAGCCTCTGTTTTAGCCTTAAACCCTAAGGACATACATCCTCCACTTTGATATGAATCTTAACATGTCAAGGTGTCTGACAATAGAGAACCCCGCCTGCCTGAACTCGGTCTCTATCATGCTGGCCGAAAGAACTATCCTATGCCAGCCCTTGATGCTTCTGTCTCTTTGCTTGCGGCCTATATTATAGGCCTGGAGATTTCCATCCACCCAAAGCGATATTATAACGTAGCCTGACGAGACCCTGGCAAATTCCTTTAACAAGTTCATACGGTCCTGCCTGTCATCTATGTGATGCAAGAGACGCATGCAGAAGATGCAGTCCACTGATTTGTCCTTTAAAGGCAGTTCAAAAGCAGATGCAGTCAATGCCCTTAACCTATCCCTGAGCCATGGTGAAGCATTATTCATGCCTGTCTTTACCATTGCCTTATTGTAGTCAGCAGCCAGTAGCTGGACTTGGTCATTATCCAAGATCGTGTTCCAGAAACGGCCAGCCCCGCAAGGAATATCTATTATTTTTCTTGCTCCTGTAAGACTTAAGGCAGCCGCTGCCATCTGCTGTTCCCTCCAGTTTGAGATGCGTCTCATGGTCGATTCCCTATGTCTGCGGTAGTATTCCAGGGCATAGGCACTATCGTGCTTTCCTGAATGCTTCCGGTAATATTTCTCGTTATCACCTGTATCAAGGCTATCTCTGCGTTCGACTTTGCCAGGATCCTGCATTACCTTAAGTCTCCTTATGTTTTCACCCCTGTCTCTAATTTTCTCTCTTGCTGCATGATCTGTTAGGGCCATCCTTCTCAACCCAGCCTACAGTCTGTATATGGTCCGTTGTAAAACCCATGCCTTTTCCTCGACGCCTTATACCCTGTACCCTATACCTTGCATCTTAGACCATGAATCTTTTTTTTGACGCCTGACGCCTGACGCCCTATACTATACTAATTACCACACCTTGATCCGTATGCCAATAAGCCACGGCAGGATACAGGCTAGGCTCCCTTGTGCGTGAGGTGAATCGCGCCCGTGTTTTATGTTGACATGATATCTTATGTAATTCTATAAGTCGTTCCAATTATTAATTAGACAGGGGGGGCAGCCTGGGATAGCCATATGAACTTTACATCCATCATATACCTGCCGTTTCTTGTTATCACACTTATCTTGTTTTATGCTCTTGAGGGTCATACAAGGGCGCGCTACTGGCTCCTTCTCATAGCAAGCTATATATTCTATGCCTGGTGGGATGTAAAGTTCTTAAGCCTCATAATCATCATATCATTGACAAATTACCTTGCTGGCAAATGGATCCATGAGCTTGATGACAGGCTGAGACAAAGGTGGGTTCTCATCATGAGCCTTGTTATAAGCCTCGGTATCCTTGGCTATTTCAAGTATTGTAAATTCTTTGTCGACACATTTATATCCTTCATGGCCCAGTTTGGTTTACATATCAGCACGCCAATACTCACCATAGTGCTCCCAGTTGGCATTTCCTTCTACACCTTCCAGGCCATGAGCTATACAATAGATATTTACAGGGGGGTGATGAAACCTACGGATTCAGCGCTTAAATTCTTTACCTATGTCGCCTTCTTTCCACAGCTGGTTGCTGGCCCTATTGTTCGCGCAAGGGATCTACTGCCACAGATCGACTCTATTGAGGGTAATACCCTGCACGAGGAAGGTGTTTTCCGGATAATGTATGGCCTTTGTAAGAAGTTGCTCCTTGCAGATGTACTGGCAAGGCTCATAGTTGACCCAGCCTTTGCTGACCCCATGAGATATAGGGGCCTACCCATGCTTCTTGCTATATACGGCTATACATTCCAGATCTTCCTGGATTTCTCCGCATACACGGACATTGCCATAGGTTCTGCCCAGCTGTTCGGTTTTAGGCTGCCTGAGAATTTCAAGTCACCCTATCTTTCAGCTGACCCCAGGGAGTTTTGGTCAAGGTGGCATATAACGCTCTCCACATGGCTGAGGGACTACCTCTATATATCCCTGGGCGGCAACAGGAAGGGAAAGAGACGTACCTATGTAAATATTCTCATCACGTTCTTCCTCGGTGGCCTGTGGCACGGCGCAGGTATGAACTTTGTAATATGGGGCATGCTCCATGGCATATACGCGGTTGTGTACAGGTTTGAAGCTGTATCCACATTTTTGAAGAAGATTCCACGCAAAATAAAGGTACTCTTCTTCTTTCACCTCTGTGCCTTTGCATGGATATTTTTCAGGTCTTCTTCCATGGAGCAGGTATCCATGGTGCTATCTTCCCTGACATCCCTTGGGTATTACCTTTCACCAGCCCACCATGTTCTTGTGCTAAAGGTATTGGTTGTCCTGGGTATTTCCCTTGCATTGCATAACGTGACCGAACCCAGGATAGAAAAGCTAGGTACAGTCTATTCGTCCCTCCCTGCAGTTGCCAGGGGGGCTGTGCTATACGGTTTTAGCCTGCTTTTGTACTATGCATCTGAACTCAGCTATTTGCACAGCACCTTCATATATTTCCGGTTCTAGGTGATGGAATGATAAAGAAAGCCCTGCATACAGTCATCTGGTTTGTGTTTTTCGTGCTCCTTGCCCAGGTAGCAGTTCCACTGAGGAGACCTGACTATTACAACATGGAGAACGACAAGGCACTTTGGGTGAAAGAGAAGATATTTGGTAACCATGAAGATTATGACACTATATTCTTGGGTACATCCCATACCCTGTCTGCCATCAATCCCTGGGTAATAAGATCTGAAGCAGCGAAAAAAGGAAAGGTGTTGAACCTTGCCATATGCTGGGGAGGCAGGGATCTCTACTATATATTTGCGCGAGACCTGCTTGATAATCACAGGGTTAAGAACCTGGTAGTCGAGGTATGCTCCCTTAAACCACGCCATGTGTTCCACCCTGCATTTCGCTTTTACTGCAGCACGAGGGATGTCTTTACTGGTCCTCCCCTGTCCGTCCAGGTGTTTGCGCTCTTTCATGAAAAGATGCTTACAACCAGGCTTGCGGACATTTGCGCTGCACTTTTAAAGCCCCCTGTAATATACCTGAAGGCCAAGTTCAGGGCCCTTAGACCTTATAATATTACCTATGATAGTAGCCTTTTAGGCTTTGGGCCGCAGGATCTGCCACCGGATAAGGCCAAAAGGCTGGAAGAGGCCTTTCGCATGGACCCGGCAAGGGTGGTAAGGTCAAACTATAAGAGGCATTTCTACGATCCGTCCTATTCTGACTGGTTTTATTACCTGCGCAGGATATCCAGGCTGGCAAGGCTTCATCACACCCACCTTTACATACTCTACCTGCCAGGCAGGAATTATCCCATCCCTCCTAAGGAGCTTACAGACGAGCTTTCCAGGCTAGGTACGCTCGTAATACCTGACCTAAAGAAGATATACAGGTATGATCTATGGCACGATGATGGTCACCTGAATTCAAAGGGGGCACTTGTGCTTTCCGAGGACCTGAAGGGAAAGATAGGATACTGAGAGTCATCCGAGGTATCTAGGTTGGCCATGTTTGACTATAGAATATATGATAATCGTTTTTTAGTTACTGGGTGATTGTATGATCGTTGATGCAAAAAAAGCCATGGAAGACCGTCCTGCATGGCAAATCTCTTGCCTGGTGCTTGTTGTGTCCATGTTGGCTTTAGTGCCAGCTTGGTTGCACTATGACATTATCTCAAGGGATGGTGCGTTTCAATATATCCCGGTTGCCAGACTATTCCTGGACGGCAACATTGTGGGCGCGCTCTCAAGACCTCAACTACCCCTCTACCCAATGCTCATGGCAGCGCTCTCGTGGATAACAGGCATGGATTTGGAACTATCAGGCAGGTTGATCTCTGGCTTAAGCTTTATCCTCGCAGCCTTGGGATTATACAAGGTTACCGAGCTTGTTTTCAAAGACAGGTGGGCAGCGCTCCTTGCCGTTCTCTTTTTAATCTCAAATAAGGAATTGCTTGACAGATCAGTGGATTGCCTCAAGGAGTCCCTTCTTGTATTCCTTGTCATCTGGGGAAATTATTTTATCCTGCAGGCGATGGTCACTAAGGGGCGCACCCTGCTTAAGCATCTACTCTTGGGCGTCTCCCTCCTCTTCCTTGGATCAATGGTAAGGATGACGGCCATGTTCTTTGTCATGGCCTGGCTCCTCATATGGGTATTCAGAAGAAAGCAGGGTCTTATCACTAGGACCATTATCCTTTCCATGCCTGTTCTGGC
>QMLJ01000005.1 GCA_003643935.1 Deltaproteobacteria bacterium
CAGCACTCACCTGGAAGACCGTGTTTGCTATCTGGCCGTTCATCTTGTCCCCGGAAAATGAGGTTATCACGTATATCCCGTAGCTTATGTTCCACAAAGCCTTTAAATCCATCTCACCTGCCATCTAATCCACCTCCTTTTCAAGTCTCTCTGCCATCTTAATGCCCAACGAGAAACACCTATCAAATGCATCTGAGCCAGGCACATACCTTAACTATATCGCTGACATTGCCCTTACCCATGGAATAAGGCACAAGTTTCCTTATACCCGTGCAAAAGGCTATTGAGTCGTTGTTTTCCTTTAAACCTTGAAATCTTGTCCTCAGATCCTTATCCCCTGTATCAGCCTCCAGACCTCATACTTTGCATGTCTTCAAGTATTGCCTGCAGGTCGTCCTCGTGTTCCACCTCGTCCTTTAGTATCTCGAGCACTATACCATGAGTTATAAGGTCGAACTTGCTGGTAAACTCCAGCAATTTGCTGTATACTTCTATCGCACACTGCTCCCCCTTTATGTTCTGCTCAAGGATGTTCTTAACGTAAGGATTTTCCGGTGCATCATAGCCGCAGTTGGTCATCTTGTACCACTCTTCAGGGCTGAGTACAGGCTTGCCTCCCAGCTGCATTATCCTTGTGACCAGGAGTTCTGCGTGCCTGAGTTCATCTGCTGCATGTTCCGTGAGCTCTGCAATAACCTCGCCCTTCATGGGGCCAGAGACCACCTTTGAACCGACCCAGTACTGGTAGTATGCAAGCCATTCGTCGCTAAGTGCCTTGTTCAGCATCTCAACGAGTTCTTCTGCCTTTGAACCAACTATTTCTTTTCCTTTTGTTCCCATGTATCTCCTCCTTGCATGATATGCTCATCGTGGCAAATGCCACGGGTTTAGTTCACAAGTTTACCTGTATCAGTCCTCTATTGTTGCGCACGGGTTATCCTGCAAAGGATGGGTCCTCAGTACAAATGAGAACATGTACGGGTACCTAGTCTCAAGGTGCTTAAGATAGAGTATCCATTCCTTTAAAAGCCTTATGTAGACGCGCTTTACATCGTTGGTAATGTGCGCAGAATCTGCCCTGGGTAGATCATCCAGGCTCTTCCTTGCATCCAATTCCTCCATGAGGTGAAAGACCGCCCATAGAAGGCCTGTGAATGACTCGTGTTCCAAGAGGTTTGGATTTGCGAGCAGGGTAAGCACAAGATCTTTCTTGGAATCAAGCATATCCTTGAGCACATTGAGATTCATCTTCTCTGGGTTGATATTTATCTCTATGCTATCTGCAAACCCGAGCGCATCCTTGTAATCCTTTTCTGACCAAGCTTTCCTTGGTGCAAGGTGTACCTTTATATTCTCTGCATCATCCATGTAGGCTGTGATCTCGCCAAGTAGAGCTGTGCCTATCTCGGTAAAAAACGCTCCTATCACCATGTTCATCTTGTTCAGCATGGCAGTCTTCTGCTGGACCTCAAGGAGCCTTTCTATAACCACCACCACGATAAATACCTCTAATGGAAGAAACGCAAGGTGCAGCAGCATGTATGAGAATACGTAGTGTGAATCGTGGAAAACCAGGTAATGGGTCATGTACAGTATGGCAGAGGCACCTATGAGTATGATGCCACTTACCACCATAAAACCAGGTTGCCCCTGCTTTACCATGTATCATTCCCCAGCTTTCGTTGCAGGGGGTGTAAAGACCCGCTGCGAGAGTTCCTTGTCCAGCATGAAAAGGCTGTTGCCTTGACCACCGGTAAGTTTTAGTTTCTGCACCACTTCGTCTGCAGATGCCTCCTCTTCAACTTGCTCTGTCACAAACCACTGGAGAAAGATATTGGTTGCATGGTCATTCTCCTTTATGGCAAGGTCAACCAGGTTATTTATCAAAGATGTAACCTTTTGTTCGTGCTTGTATACCCCTTCAAATGCATCCAGGGGTGCATTCCATTCCTTGGGAGGTGCATCTATTGAAGCAAGTATAACCCTGCCACCCCTCTCTATAACAAAGTTATAGAGTTTGTCCGCATGAACGAGTTCCTCCAGGGCCTGTGTCCTCATCCAGTTCGCAAAACCAGGTAGGTTGACTGAATGGAAATAGCTCGACATGGACAGGTATAGGTAGCTGGAGTAGAGCTCTGCATTGATTTGTTCGTTCAATGCCTTTTCAATGGATTTCTTTATCATCGTTTACCTATCCCTTCCAAAGGCCGTGTATGTTACAGTATTCCCTGGCCTTTATATCTTCTGCCTTTATTTCGAACGTTGCTTCAGGTGCATCCCCGGGCCTTAGAAACTCCCTGTATGCCTTGCCATCTGCTATGACCTCAATCCACTCGATGTAGTGCTTTTCCTCCATTGGATGGAGGGTACTACCAACAGTGACCTTTACGCCATTAACTGTCTTCTCGACCACTGGCACGTGTTTCTCGGTCGTGCTATCTGCTGCCTTTTCATCGAAAAGTTTCATTGGCTGGCCGCAACACACCAGCTCTCCTTTTCCCTCGTGCAATACCTCGACTATGTTCCCGCACACCTCGCACTTATAAACCTGTAATCTCTCGGTCATGATTTCCACCTCCTCTAAAATTTCTCGAATTTATCCTTTGGTGCACCACACACTGGACACCTCTCCGGCGGGTTACCAATATGGGTATACCCGCAGACAGGGCATATGTAGACCTCTGGGATGTCTATGTCTTTACCCTTGTCAACCTCGGCCTTTGCATCCTTGTATAGCCCTACATGAATCTTCTCTGCCTCAATTGCATAGTAAATAGACCTCTCAGCTCCCTTTTCACCCTGCAGCCTTGCAATGGCATCAAATGCAGGGTACATCTCCTCAACCTCGTAGGTCTCGCCCTCAATGGCGGATGCAAGATTATCTGAAGTCTTGTTTAATACACCAAGGTTCCTTGCATGGTTGGTTGCATGTACCTGTTCAGCGTAGGAGATGGCCTTGAACAGTCTCGCTACGTTGGGGTAACCTTCTTTCTCTGCTATCTCGCTGAATGCAAGGTACTTCATGTGCGCCATGGACTCTCCCCCGAATGCGTCCTGCAGGCTTTTTTCCGTCATTTTCTTCATAAACTTTCCTCCTTCATATTTTCTATGTTTAATTTTCAAAGGATATAACAACCATCTAGCTATGCTTTCCATTCCTTTCCAGGCAACTAGGGCATATTCCAAAGAACTCTACCCTGTCTCCCAATATCCTGTAGCCTGTTTCCTTGGAGATAACATCATTATCTATAATAACACCCTTTAAAGGCACGTCATCAATCCTTCCACAGAAAACACACCTCACATGGTAATGCTTTTCAATGTTTGCATCAAAACGTGTCTTATGGCCGGATACCTCAAGTTTCTTTATAACCCCCCTTGAGGATAGCAGCCCAAGATTTCTATAAACAGTGCCAAGGCTTATATCCGGTATCCTGGTCCTGACTGATTCGTATACCTCAAAGGCAGTAGGGTGACTTTTCATCTTTGAAAGTTCTTCCAGTATCACCTTTCTCTGCCTGGTCAACCTGAATCTCGAACCATACATATGACCTTCCTTATGGAAACTTAATTGTAATAGTAATTATTACTATTACTAATTATAACGGGTATGATCAGATTGTCAAGGTCATTTATCACTTGTTCCTAAAATTCTTCTTTATACGCATGCATGGCTTTGCTCAGCCATCGAAATAGAACTGAGGATTTATCCCTGACGCTTGAATCAAGTCGAATCTATTTCACGTCATGTTAATACAAAGACCTGCCTTTCTGGGAAAATATACTAAATTCAAAACCCAACGAGCCTCCTGGGACAACAAAGAAGTCCCTTGATCTTATTCTACAAGATATCGATTACCTGCCTAGGATCATGCCAGCCCCAAAAACGATTTCATTTTCCGGCATGAAAGAGGCATGATCTAGGGTCGATGTCACTTTGGTCCTGAAGCAGGACAGCGTAAGAGCCAAAATCCTTAAACGACCGTAGCTATGGATGGCGTAGCATTCTAAATCACGCACCTGAATTGGGAAAATCGACTTATTCTGGACACTACTGGTCTAGAACAATAAAATCCGGATTACGTTCAATTATCTTTTCAACGGTCCATTTAGCAAGGTCCGCTGTTACCTGTTGGCACTCAGGAGTCGCAGGTTTTCCCGGTGACATACCGATGAACTCAAGAAGTGCATTGGGATTCGTGAACCTGTAGGCCTTGCCCCAGTGATGGAATTGGACATCCTGGCAGTGTATACCACCGTACTTTTTCATCATCATCTCCCCAACCTCTGCAACACTTGCATTCAGCTTGAGCATCTTGACAACATCCTTTTCAATATCATCCTTTGTGAAACCAAAACTCAGACCTATGGCGGCAGCAGCACCAGCCAATGCTCCACATGTCCCAATGGCCATGTTACCTGTGCCCCCAGTAAGGCCCACGGTAGCCTTCCAGACTTCTTCGGCCATTCTGCTATCCTTGTAGCCTATTGCATCCATGACAGCAGCAAACACGGTTGGCGCGCAAGCCTTCCATTTCTCGAGATAATCATAACCTCTTTTATATGCATCTTCAATTATTGTACTGTAATCTGCATTTCTTCCCATAATCTCTCCTATCCGTGTTTCTATTATGTTAATTAATTAATTAACGAGTAATGGCACGATTTACAATTATTCCCTAAACCGGTATTTTACTTATTCTTGGGCGATTACCAGCAATCAAAGAAAATGCTTCTCAAACTTTCTGGCCTTACTAAGCATATCCCTAGCAAATTCCTTTGCATCTTCAAGGTCAGACTCGTCGGGATGTGAGAGGGCTGAATACGCAGAAGAGGCCCACTCTCTGTGTTCTGGCTTTTCCTTAAGCCTGTCCAGCACCTCAGGATCAGCACCCCCCCTGCATGTAAAAGACCCTAGTACTTCGCTGGCATTGGAGAGACTCAGGGCATGTTCTACCGCCTCTCTTGACAACCTGCTATCCTTGTGTGAACTGTGCGTGGCAAAAAGCGCAAGGCTAACACCTGGCTTAATGTTTTTTATGAAATTGTGCACTGCCACGGGTACACTATGACCATGTATTGGAAAACCCAAGAATATCAAGGAGTAATCCTCTGTATTGTCCACCTCTGTAACGGGCTTTATATCCCTATCTTCCTTCTCAAGGGCTTCATAGATAGCATCCGCCACTTTTTTCGTGTTACCGCCCGTACTGTAATAAGTCACCAGTATCCTCATGTGTATCTCCTTACCTGGCAAGAGTTGTCCTTTTAAGTCGACACCTTTACTCGTTTCTTATCTTGCTCTTGTCTTAAAAGATTGATATCATGCACGCACAAGACGGTCAAGGTCTATAAGACAGGCCATCTCAACCAGAGTCCAATGACCTAATGTCAAAGACTATACCATAAACCCCTTCTTCCCATAATATGTGGGTGCATGTTACAAGGTAATTATTGCAAGCACCAAGGCTGTTTATTATAAAATATACTAATGCCGAATTATTCCCCTGCTCTTGTTTTCCAACAGCCCTGGTATCAAGGATTTATAAGACCTTGCCATGATTTCCTCTTTTGACTTATTCTACGTTTAATGTACTGGGACATGCGTGCTTAATCGGCCAAGACCTCCTGAACCCTCATGTGATTCATAGAGAGATCCTTTTTCACCGATAAGCATTACGGGTAAGGTATATGTCCCCAAATCTAAACACACGGAGGGTAGGGATAACAGGTAATGTTTTCCAAGAGGCGTATTACAATTGCCTTGATTCCACTCCTAGCAACCATTGCAACCGGGACGCTGGGATACATGCTCATAGAAGGCTATACTGCATTCGACGGTCTATACATGACGATTATTACGATCATGACCGTGGGTTACAACGAGGTAAGGCCCTTGTCGGGGGCAGGCAGGGCATTTACCATCGTCCTTATTCTCATGGGCTTTGCCAGCCTTGCCTTTGCAGGTAACATCCTGATTGAATCCCTAGTACAAAACATATGGAGTGGCAGATCGGAGAGGAAAAATATGAAAAAGAAGATCACAGAACTAAAATCGCATTACATTATATGCGGTTTCGGAAGGGTAGGTGCAACGGCTGCAGAACTCCTCAAGATGGAGGGTGCAGGATTTGTCATCATAGAAAAAAATCCTGATCACTGCCAGGATATCAGAGAAAAGGGCTACATCTTCCTACAAGCTGATGCAACAACCGAGGAAGCACTGATGGATGCCGGCATAAAGCGTGCAAGGGGTCTTGTTGCCCTGCTTAATTCTGACCCGGAAAACCTATTTATTGTCCTCACTGCCAGGGAGCTCAATCCAACGCTACAGATAATATCAAGGGCCGAGGATGTGTCGTCAGAAAAGAAGATATTAAGGGCAGGTGCTGACAAGGTCGTATCTCCTTTTATCACTGCAGGCAGACAGATAGCACGTGACATACTCTTGTCCACGGGTAAAGAGCTTGATCTTGATGAATCCTGTGAATGCCAGGAAGCAAGCTCACAGTGGATAACCTTGGTAAAGGACAATTCACTCATAGGAAAACCAATAAAGACAGCATCAAAAGAGATGGGCAGGGATATAATAGGCCTCAGGAGAAAGGCCCTAGACAGTATATACCCTGATCCAGAGACAATACTTGAAGAAGGAGATACACTCCTCACATTAGGTGTATCGCAGAAAAAGCAAGGCATTGAGAGGCGTTCCAGCGGGATACCCAAGATTGCCATTGTGGACGATAACCAGGTGATACTAGGGCTCTACACACGCCTGTTCCAAAAGGCAGGGTTCAACCCTCTATGTGCAACAACCGGCAAGCAGGGTCTGGAACTCATACTAAAGGAGAAGCCTGCCGCAGCTGTCATAGACTATACGCTACCGGTTATCTCGGGCATAGACATATGCCGAGAGATAAGAAAGTCAAAGGAACATGACGGTGTAAAACTGATTCTCTTTACCGAAGACAATGCACCTGAAACTAGGAAGCGTGCCATGGAAAATGGGGCACATGCTGTTGTGGTAAAAAACGCAGATGCATCTGAAGTGGTTGAGACCGTGATACAATGCCTCAGAGAAAAGCACTAGGTCATATGTATCACGGCCCCGGATTTCTCAAGAACCCTGCATCATCTCGTACTCACGGCTTGCACCAAACCTTATACCTATCCATGCCCCGCATATAACGGCATAGCCAGCAACTGCCACCTTAAAGATAAGTGCCAGGTGGAAAGAGATACCACTAAGACCCGCCACAAGAGAGAATATCCAGATGGCTATGTCTGCGATTATGGCAAACAGGAAAACCCATAATACACCTGCCCAGCCAGAGATTTTCTTCACGCCGGCACCGTCACACCTGCCCAGTCTCACGTCACAACGCGACTGTGCATTGGAAAACATCCATTGCAAGAATGCAATTATTACAACTGTAAAGAAGAAATCAGGGATCAAGGCCTGCATTATAGGTATATTTTCTGCACCTATCTTGGCTGCGGCTGCAGGGAAGCCCCTGTTTGCAATGCAGGCGTTTATAAAGCCCTGTAACACCATGAACGGGAATGCATGTTCCATGAAGAGGTAAGACCCCATAGGCACTGGTTTCGATTTCTCACTTGCATTTAGAGCAGCTGCAAAGGATGGCAGATCTTTTAATATAAAATGTTTTATCAGAGGAGTGGTTGTAATTACCACTGCAACAAATGCAATCACACCAGTTAGCGTGGGCCCGATCTTTACATGCGTAAACTTTATGCCGAGATAGACTATGAGCATCATGACTACCCCGTACAGGAACGCCCTTGGCACTAATAGTTCCCAGATATACAACGGTGAACCTGTACCTTCCACGGGTGTTATACCTTCGAGATCGAGCTCACCGTGTATGTATTCCACTCGTGCAGTGTAAATCGGCATGAACAGGTGGATGATTGTGAAAAAAGGTATTGCGCACGCAATGAAACCGAGGACCGTGTTCCTGTCATAGTGCTCCGGCGACAAGGCTATGACAAGAAGAATAGATAACACCATGACTATTGCAAGTCCTATAATATTACCAACTATCTGGGCACCAATCACCTCTTTCAAGGAATGTTTCTTTTTCCCTGCCTCTGCCATAAACGCCTCCTTTTATAATAATTATTTATGCTTCTTAAAGGGCAATGCTAAAAGCATGTGGAGCCAAAAATAGAAGTTTTAACTATAGACTTGCAATCCAATCAATCTAATCTCAACACTTCCTTAGTAAGGGTGATAAGTTAATAAGACAGGCAAGTCAATACTAAATTTATCATGCATTCAGAAATTCATCGTTCACGTTCAGACCCCTGTGCCGAAGCAAATATAGGTGCAAAGCAAGTACTAACCTCATATTCCAAGGTAAGGCCTGAGAAATGCACCTGTATATGAAGCAGGTATCCCTGCAATATCCTCGGGGCTACCAGAGGCCACCACCCTGCCACCCATGTCTCCGCCCTCTGGGCCCAGGTCTATTATGTAATCTGCATACTTTATAACATCCATGTTATGTTCTATAACAACAACCGTGTTACCCTGGTCAACCAGTCTCCTCAATACCCTCAGGAGTTTGTTTATGTCATCAAAGTGAAGGCCAGTGGTGGGCTCATCCAGTATATACAGGGTTCTACCCGTCGCCTTCTTGGAGAGTTCCCTGGAGAGTTTTATCCTCTGTGCCTCGCCACCGGACAAGGTCGTTGCACTCTGGCCTAGCTTTATGTAGTCCATGCCTACATCCATAAGGGTCTTGAGCTTTCGCCTTATCCTTGGAACCGCTTCGAACAATCCATAGGCCTGGGACACGGTCATATCAAGTACATCGGCAATTGATACACCCTTGTACCTTATGTCCAGAGTCTCCCTATTATACCTGCTGCCCTTGCACTGGTCGCATTTTACATAGATGTCCGGCAAGAAGTGCATCTCAACCTTTATCATGCCCTCACCCTTGCAGGCCTCACACCTGCCCCCTTTCACGTTGAAGCTAAACCTTCCCGGTCTGTAACCACGCATCCTTGCGTCTGGAAGTAGGGCAAAGAGTTCCCTTATATAGGTAAACACGTTTGTGTAGGTGGCCGGGTTTGACCTCGGCGTCCTTCCTATTGGACTTTGGTCAACATTGATCACCCTGTCTATGAGTTCAAGCCCTTTTATTTCCTTTACCTTGAAGCCAGTTGGCCTTGAACCCTCAAGGTACCTACTAACATAGGGATAAAGGGTATCCACCACTAGGGTTGACTTGCCGGAGCCTGAGACGCCTGTTACGCATGTAAAGAGACCCAGCGGTATGTCCACGTCTATGGACTTGAGGTTATTCGCACTTGCTCCCATAATCTTGATAAAACCATGCCTAGGTTTTCTCCTGGACTCAGGCACCTCAATCTCTAGTTCACCAGAGAGATATTTCCCTGTTATGGACTCCTTTGAGTCCTTTATCCTATCAGGCTTACCCTCAAAGACCAGGTGCCCACCGCCCTCCCCGGCCCCTGGTCCCAAGTCTATTACGTGGTCAGCGTTCATGATAGCCCTCTCATCGTGCTCAACCACGATTACCGTGTTACCTATATCTCTCAGATGCTTGAGCGTGTCTATGAGTCTCATGTTATCCCTCTGGTGAAGGCCTACGGTCGGTTCGTCAAGTACGTACATGACACCGGTAAGGGCCGAGCCTATCTGGGTTGCAAGCCTTATCCTCTGTGACTCTCCCGCCGAGAGGGTACTCGCTGCCCTGTCGAGAGAGAGGTAGCCAAGGCCAACGGACTTAAGGAACCGTGCCCTCTGTACTATTTCCCTTATTACCCTGCCTGCTATATGCTGTTCCTTCTCTGTCAGCTCAAGCCCTTGGAAAAAGATAAGCACATCGTCAACGCTAAGGCGGGTAATATCGTATATGTTCTTTGATCCAACGAGTACATGCAATGCCTCTTTCTTGAGCCTTGCGCCATTACATGTAGGACACGGCCTTATGTTCAGGTACTTGGATATGCCGTACTTGCCTGTTTCATCCGAGTCAGAACCCTTCATGCGCTTCATAAGATTGGGAATTACGCCCGAGAACCTGTATGAATAAGGACTCTTGCCACTGCCACCGTATAGTATCGCATTTTGTATGTCAGGGTCTAATTCCACAAAAGGAACACCAGGATCAAAACCCATCCTCCTTGCAATGTGCCTTATAAGTCTCCTTGCAAACCTGTTAGGTGGTACCCCCCAGGGTGCAATGGCGCCTTCGATAAGAGATAGACTTTTGTCAGGTATCACGAGATCGGGGTCAAACTCAAGTAGTACACCAAGACCACCACACGTTGGACATGCACCGTGCGGGCTATTAAAGGAAAAAAACCTTGGCGAGATCTCCGGGTACGATATCCCGCACACCGGGCACGAGTTCTTTTCAGAGAACACTTCTTCTTCTCCACCTATAAAGCCCACCTTAACTATGCCTTGGCCGAGTTTTGCCGCTGTCTCCAGGGAATCTACAAGCCTTGTCCTTACTCTCTTCTTTATTACTATCCTGTCCACTATTACATCTATGGTGTGGTTCTGGTACTTGTTAAGAGGCGGCACATCCTCTATGTCAAAGGTCTCGCCATCCACCCTTACTCTTACAAAGCCACCGCGAGCCAATTCTTCGAACAGCTTTTGGTATTCACCCTTCCTGTCCCTGACAACAGGGGCATATATTATAATCCTGCCTTTGTCCCCTTCTGCCTTTGCCATGACAGTCTCTGCTATCTGCTGCACGGTCATACTCTCTATAGGCCTTCCACAGTTCCAGCAATAGGGTCTGCCTATCCTTGCAAAGAGAAGCCTTAAGTAATCGTATATCTCGGTGACCGTTCCCACGGTTGACCTGGGATTTTTTGATGTAGCCTTTTGGTCTATGGCTATTGCAGGCGAAAGCCCCTCTATGGACTCTACCTGGGGCTTGGGCATTTGCTCGAGGAATTGCCTTGCGTAGGCGCTCAAGGACTCAACATATCGCCTCTGTCCTTCGGCGTAGAGCGTATCAAAGGCAAGACTGGACTTCCCTGAACCGGACACCCCTGTTATGACAACAAGCTTGTTCCTGGGTATATTGACGTCTATGCCCTTTAGGTTATGCTCACTTGCACCCTTTATCTCTATATAATCTCTCATAGCATATAACTCTCGGAAGTTGCTACATAAAGCATGCACATGGAATATGTAAGATTATGTAATTGCCTCTACGTTGTCAGTGGTCCATTGCCCGTTGTAAGACCACCATGTTTTTCCCTGGCGCCTGACGCCTAGTGCCCGACGCCTGACGCCTGGGTTTTAATGCCCGGTGCCTGGTGCCTGACGCCTGGCGCCTAAATATATATCCCAACAAAGTACTTGTCAGATATTGTCTTGAGCCAGTGTTTGAACACCTTCTTCCTGTACCTATCCTCCAGGATATGTTTTATACCGTCCTTTGCCTCAGCAAACGTCTTGTTCCCCTTTGTTCCCACATCTAAGAGCTTGAAGACAAATGCATATTTCCCCTTTCTCACAGGCCCGACAACCTCGCCCTTCTTTGCACGGCCAAGGGCTGCCTTTACCTCGGGAGACAGGTCCTTGACCGGTATCCACCCCATGTCACATCCACCGTGAATGAGCACATCGGAATATTCAAGCGCAACCTTGTCAAAGGGCTCACCCTGCCTTATGGCATCAAGGACACTTTTTATCTTTGTCTCGTCGTTCTTTATCACGATCTGCGCTAGCCTCACTGAAAAAGATCCCTTGTATTCATCGTGGGACCTGTAATAGTCTTTTATCATTCTGTCTGTCACAACCACCCTTGATCTCACCACTATGTCCATGAGCCTTTCCTTCATAATGAAGATCCTTGCATCCTCAATTGAAAGGCCTGTCTTGTTGGAGACATTCTTTACCTCTTCATCTTCTGGAGCCGGTATGCCCATTTCCTGGCAAGTCTTTTCTACAATAATGTTTTCAACCATGAGCTGCAGTACGGAATGAAGCACGTTTGGCGCATTCTTATCAACGCCTAGCTTCCTTGCCTTTGCAATCACGTCAGAGAGCATAATAACCTTATCATCCACAACCGCTGCCACGCCGTCTATGGTGCCGGCATGCAGCATGCTACATTGACCACCAATGGATACCAGTAAGATCGTCATCAACAAAAGACTTTTAACGCAAAGATATCTCATTTATCACATCCCACCTGACTTCTGGCCTGTACCTTTGTTTAAGGCTAGCAATCCATTTTCTGTAGAGCTGTTCAAACTTCCTGTTTGTTAAATTATCTTTTACCTCGAGTTCAACATCTTCAAGCGGGGCTATGCCGGGTTTTGTCTTCGAAGCCACGTAGAAGATATGATAACCCCTCTTCGTACTTATTATACCGGAATAACGCTTCACAGGGATGGAAAACACCACTCTTTCCACTTCCCTTGGCAACTCTCCCTTCGTAAATACTCCCATAAAGCCGTGGTTCTTTGCGTCCTCTGACTCCGAGTATTCTCTTACAACCGCGTCAAGCGAAGCCCCAGATCTCAGAAGTAAAAGCGCCTTTCTTGCCTTGAACCTG
>QMLJ01000006.1 GCA_003643935.1 Deltaproteobacteria bacterium
CTCACGATATATGGAAGGACAAGATAGGGGTCAGGCCCGAGAGGATTGTAAGGCTAGGTGAGAAGGATAACTTCTGGTCAATGGGAGATACAGGCCCGTGCGGTCCTTGTTCCGAGATCATATATGACCAGGGACCTGAAGTGGGCTGCGGCAGGCCAGAGTGTAACATAGAATGCGAGTGTGACAGGTTTCTGGAGATATGGAACCTTGTATTCATGCAATACAACAGGGATGAAAATGGTGAACTGGCTCCCCTTCCTAAACCGAACATTGATACGGGTATGGGCTTGGAAAGGATAACCGCGGTTCTTCAGGGGGTGCACAGTAACTATGATACAGACCTTTTTATGCCTATAATTGACTACATATCAAGGATCTCCGGTGTCAGCTACGGGTCAAACGATGATACGGACATAGCCATGAGGGTTATTGCCGACCATGCAAGGGCAAGTGCATTCTTGGTATCAGATGGGGTATTGCCTTCTAACGAGGGCAGGGGGTACGTGCTTAGGCGTATTATACGACGTGCCTTGAGGCATGGTAAAACTCTGGGTTTAAAGGGTACGTTTCTGAGCAAGGTGGCGGGTGTTGTTGCCGAGGAAATGGGTGATGTTTACACCGAGCTCAAGACCAGGTGGGGATTTGTGGACAAGGTTATCTCCTCAGAGGAAGAGCGTTTTCTCAAGACACTGGACAAGGGCCTGGCCATGCTTGATCAAGTTATATCAACTACAAAGGCCACGGGACAGGCAATGATACCTGGTGAGGATGTATTCAGGCTTTATGATACCTACGGTTTTCCCTGGGATCTTACAGCGGATATAGCAAGGGGTAAAGGCCTGGATATTGACATGGATGGTTTTGAAAGGGAGATGGAGAGACAGCGTGAACAGGCAAGGGCAGCGAGCAGCTTTAGCCAGGTGGCTTCCAATACCAGTGGTACGGCGGGTAACCTTCGTACAGACTTTGTAGGGTACGATAGCCTCAGCCTTAATGCCAGGGTCACGGGAATCTTTATGCCTCGACCTGGGCAGGAAAATCCGTCATTCCATGAAGGACAAGCCGTTGAGTCTATCTCGGAAGGCATGGAGGCTTTTGTTATAACCGATGCAACCCCTTTCTACGGCGAGTCAGGTGGCCAGGTCGGAGACACGGGTATCATGAGAGCCTCGGGTCTTGATGCCGTGGTTGTAGATACCCTGAAGCCTGCCCAGGATCTTATAGTGCATAGGGTCAAGGTGGAAAAGGGTGTTCTGAGAAAGGGCCAGGACCTTTTACTGGAGGTGGATGTCGAGAGGAGAAATGCCATAATGAGGCATCACAGTGCCACTCACCTTTTGCAAAGTGCATTGAGACAGGTACTCGGCGACCACGTGCACCAGTCGGGCTCCCTTGTCAATGAGACCAGGTTAAGGTTTGACTTCACACACTTTGCCCCCCTGAGCCATGAAGAAATCGATAAGATAGAAGATTTGATAAATACGCATGTCCTCAATGATCTGCCCATAAAGGTGGATATACTCCCAAGGGAGCAGGCCATCCAGAGGGGAGCAATGGCCCTGTTCAGCGAGAAGTATGGGGATGAGGTAAGGGTTGTAACCATGGGAGACGTATCGGTTGAGCTTTGCGGGGGTACGCACTGCACTAGGACTGGTCAGATTGGACTTGTGAAGATAATATCAGAATCGGGAGTTGCCTCGGGTATCAGGCGGATAGAGGCGATTGCCGGCATGGAGTCTCTTAAGCGCTTTAGGGAGTTTTCAGTTGCCATTGATAGTCTTTCCGATTCCCTCAAGTGCACGAGAAACGAGATACTGGACAGGGTCGAGGCCTTGAGGGAACATGTAAAGGAACAGGAACGCAGGATAAAGGACCTCAAGCTGAGCCTAATGGCCGGCTCTGGGCCTGGTGATGGGGACGAAGACATAATTGAATCGAACGGGGTGAGGCTTTTAATCAAGAATATTAATGCAGACAATCCTTCGCAGATGAGAGAGGCTGGGGATCGACTCAAGCAGAGGATTAAGTCAGGAATAGTCTTTGTGGCATCTCCAATGAAAAACAAGCTCACTTTTATTATTATGCTCACCGATGACATGGTTCAAAGGTTCGATGCAGGTATGCTCATGAAGAGGATATGCAGCAAGGTGAAAGGCCGTGGAGGTGGCAAGAAATTGTTTGCGCAGGGTGGGGCTGATGATCCTTCCATCATGGGCAAGGTTGTTGAGATACTTAAGCAGGAGGTTTTTGGAGGCACAATATGAGAAGATCGTCTGTAAAGAGGAAGACCAAGGAGACAGATGTCGAGGTTGAGGTGAACCTTGACGGTGGAGATGTTAACATAGACGTGCCGTCAGGATTTTTCGCCCACATGTTGGACAGTCTCAGCCGGCATTCCGGGATAGGACTTAAGGTGGTGGCCAGGGGAGATACTGATGTAGACCTGCACCACACAGTGGAAGATATCGGGATTGTCATGGGCCTTGCTATTAAAGAGGCACTTGGGGACAAGGCAGGTATAAACAGGTTTGGCCTTGCCAAGATACCCATGGATGAATCCCTTGTAGAGGCGTGCATGGATATATCGGACAGGGCCTATTTCACTATACATGGTGAGGATCCATTCCACAACCAGGCGGGAAACTTTCCCCTTGAGCTGGTTCCTGAATTCTTCAGGGCACTGGCATTCAACGCAGGTATAACCCTGCACGTGACCGTTTATGCTGCCAGGAATACTCACCACGCGGCAGAGGCATGTTTCAAGGCCCTTGCAAGGGCCTTGGCTCAAGCTGTTGCGATATCTGGCAAGGACATACCATCTACCAAGGGTGTGCTGTGACGTTTACCTTTACAAAGGTTAGGACAAGGGACGATTGCCGGGTGCCTGGAGTACCGAGGTCCGTGGAAGTTGATGGCAAGCTGGTTAAGGTTGTTGAAATAGAAAAGAGGTGGCACGAGGCATACCTGGATTCCAGTTGGTATCCCATGGAATACTTTCGTATAAGGACCGAGGACAACAGGCGTTTTATACTGAGATATTCTACGCTCTTCAAGAGCTGGGGCATAAAACCCGAGCATGGGGAAATATACGCCAAAGGTGTGTAGTGCATGATTGTCATCCCGGCCATAGATCTACATGACGGCAAGGTGGTAAGACTGAAGCAGGGCCGGTTTGATATGGTCAAGGAATACAGCAATGACCCTGTGTCCGTGGCGATGGAATTCAACGAGGCAGGTGCAATGAGGATTCACATCGTTGACCTGGATGCGTCGCTTAAGGGAAGGTCAGTCAACACAGCCGTGATAGAGAGTATATGCAGGTCTGTAAGTTCTGAGATAGAAGTGGGTGGCGGTGTGCGTGGCAAGGACGATGCAGCAAGGCTACTGGACATGGGCGTTGATTTCATCATACTGGGCACAGTTATCGTGAAAGACCCGGATTTGGCTGCAGAGATAATAAGTGCCTATCCCTCCAGGATAGGTCTTGGTATAGATGCGAAAGACGGTAAGGTAGCAGTATCAGGCTGGACAGAGGAGACGACATACGGTGTAAAGGATGTGCTGAAGATGTACGAGGGACTTTCCCCTGCATTCGTGGTTTACACGGATATAAAGAGAGACGGCATGCTCACCGGTCCCAACATTGAGGCCACTTCATCCCTTGTATCGTACACTGATCTTCCCGTTGTGGCCTCGGGTGGCATCTCTACCATGCAGGATCTTAAATTACTCTCCGAGATAGATGGCCTGATGGGGGCCATCACAGGAAAGGCCATATACGAGGGTCTGCTTGATATAAGGGAGGCCATTTCCAGGTTCAGCAATAATTAAAGATACCATGGAGGCTGTGATGGAAGACTGTATTTTCTGCAAGATTATAGCTGGAGACATACCTTCGAACAAGGTCTACGAGGACGATGACGTGTATGCATTTGATGACATAGAGCCCCAGGCACCCGTGCATTCGCTCGTGGTACCAAAGAGACATGTTGAAACACTGAACGATCTCGATGATGTCTCCCTCTGGAATGCCCTGCTCAGGGGCATCAAGGAAGTGGCAAGGTTAAAGGGTATGGTGGATAGTGGTTACAGGGTAGCCATAAACTGCGGCGAACATGGTGGACAGGTGGTGAAACACCTCCACGTACACGTGCTAGGTGGTAAGCGCCTTGATGACAAGATGGGATAAGTTTAGGCGTCAGGCACACCAGGTAAAAAATCAGGCGTGAGGCACTGGGCGCCTAGTTCTGATGCCCGGAGCCTGGCGCCCACATATTGTGCATACCCCTTGCTTCCTCCCTTATGGTTCTACCCATGATATGACCTCCTTTCTGACTCATCATTCCACGTGTAAAAGGTAACCAATTAGGTGCATGCCCTGGGGATGGTTTGGAAGATAGGGAAAATCATGTGATTGAGAGAGTCTGGCAATTACCTTTGCACGTCTTCCAGTACTCCGTGCCGCCCTGCCCACATTTTTTATCATGTCATCCGGGGGTAGTGTGTACGGGAAAGAAGTGGTGATGGACATAATTCCACCGGGCCTGAGTCTCTTCATGGAGAGTCTGATTACTTTTTCAAGTATTTCCTGTTCCTTGGGAAATGGAGGGGGGTCGCATATAATAAGATCATAGGTCTCCTTCTCCTGTGAGAGAAAACCCATCACGTCTGCCCTGACTGACCTCCAGGAAAATGCAGGTATGCGGTTTAAGTCCATGTTCCTTTTAAGGATGTCAAGTGCAGGTGGAGATGAATCTACTGCTACCACGGATTTTGCCCCTCCTGTAAGTGCTGCAAGCGTAAACCCGCCGGTGTAAGAGAACAGGTCTAGCACATCCCTGTCCCTGGCAATGGATTTTATGACCTGTCGGTTTCCCCTGTGGTCCAGGTAGAAACCGGTTCTTTCACCCCTTTTCACGTCCACCAGGTAATGGATGTCAGATTCAAGTATCTCTATTTCTCCCTCGGATAAGCTTCCGTAAAGTGGCATGCTCATAGGCTTAAGGCCCTCAGCGTGTCTTGACCTGTCGTCAGAGCGCTCGTGTATGACGTGATCGGGATATGTCTCGTGGAGTATATCTATTATTGTATCCCTGTATCTTTCTATGCCTGGGCATAGAAACTGGACAACCACAACGTCAGAATATATATCCGCGAAGAGCCCCGGGATACCGTCTCCCTCGGCATTGACTATCCTGAAACTGTTCGTGTTTCCATGTATAATGGATGCCCTCATGCCGATGGCAGCCTTTATCCTCTGCATGAAGAAACCCCGGTCTATTTTCTCCTTTCCAAGGCTTAGGACGCGGACCGAGATCTGGGAGTATGGATTGAAGAATCCTTGGCATACAAACCTTCCCCTCGAATCAAGCACCCTGCAGATATTACCCACCTCGGAATCTCCCTTGATATCTTCAATGGCACCTGAGTATATCCAGGGATGGCCTCCCAGTATAGGGACCTCTTTCCTTTCCTTTAAACGAACTATAAGCATAGGTTAAGGTAATTACCATATAGCCCCCCTACTGCCAAGCTAGAATCAGATGGGATGACCTTTTAGATGCAGAAATGAGGCGACAAGGCTTTAGGCAAGAGAAGCTAGGAGTCAGGCACCTGATGCCTGGTTTTTTTACCTGGTGCCTGGCGCCTGGGCCTTTCTTTTACACCCTATACCCCCTACCTTTACTAACCGCATACCTTGCACTTATTTCAGCCAGGTTGGCGTAGGGATGCATGGATTTACCTGTCTTGATCTTTACTTCAAGATCTCTTATGTCTCCTAGGAGTCTAAGGAGCTGGCCTGATGACCAGAGGTTTTTCCTCGGCTTAATCTTCCACTCGCCCTTTATTTTTGGGTGGCCACCCTTTGGAATAGGATTCAAGTCCTTGAAGACCTGATAGTGGGAAATGGTTGCCCTTTCCAGCATGTTCACTATTATCATGGGCTCAATACCCTGACGCTCCAGGTCGAAGAGTCGGTGGAGTGCATCTTTTTTCCTGTCAAAGAGATCATCCAGGTACTTGAATATAGATGCCTCTTTTGCATACATGACGGTTTCTTCCACATCCTTTATGCCTATGGCCTTGTCGTCTGGCGTGTACATGCACAGTTTCTCTATCTCGGTTGCCATTAACCATGTGTTGGAGTCAGTAATCTCCTTTAGCAGGTAGGCGGCATCTCTATCTATCTTCTTCCCATGGGATTGTACTCTGTCCATTATCCATCTTACCGTGTCACTGTCTCTGGGCTTGTCAAAGCTTATTTTCTTAAGAGATGGTATTAGCCTTTCTAATGTTCTGGCTCTCTGGTTTTCCAACTTTTCTGCCGACTTGCTTGGCTTGGTAGAATACTCAATAGTAAATACCAGCGTAGTTGTTAATGGTACTCTACTAAGATGTTCTGATATCTTGTCCATTATAGAACCAGGTATCTTGTGCACGTTATGCAGTACAACAATTCTTCTGTTTGATATGAATGGAAGCGTCATACACAAGGATATGAAGTCATCGCCTTGCTGAAGATCCCTCATTTCTTCACCGTTGAAGCTTGCATAGTTTATAAGCGACGGGTCGTTGAGGGAATCCCTCATGAGATCTATAATCTCTTTCATAAGGAATGTCTCGCTGCCTATAAACAGGTATGCCTGTTCCAGCTTACCCTTGGTTATGTCCTTTCTCAGCTGTTTCATTGGTCTGCGCTGGGTATAGATTGTGCAATCCTGTCTGCTATTTTGCTTAAGGCACTGTCAAGTGCATCCTCTTGCTGGCCACCCGAGCTATACGTGCCCTGGTCACTGAAGTCGGATTGCCACAGGGTATTGCCCCTGGTGTCTTTAAGTACCGCCTTGACGTGGACGAAAACGCGGTATCTGTTTGATGAGGTTTTTGATATGTTGGTTATTTCGTTCGTTGTGCTGGAGATTATAGTGCAATGGAGCACAGGTATGCCTGGCTTGCTTGATAGCATGCCCAGGGATGACAGGGACTTCTCCAGATATGAGTCCATCAACATGTCCGCACCTCTCATATTGGTCATATTCACCGTGTGCTCATATGACACGGGTTGCTTGCTTGCGCTCTCCAGTGTAAAGCTGTAATAGGTACAGCCAGCTATGCTAGCGAGTAGCAGTAATAATATTGATAATCCTGTTCGGTACATATATTACCCTTACCACCTTGTTATTATTAACAAATCTCTTGACATTTTGTTCTGATAGCGCCATATGCGTGGCATCTTCTTCTAAGATGTCCTTTGCAACCTTTAAGGTCGCCCTGAGCTTGCCGTTTACCTGGACTGCCAGGGTAATGGTGGTCTTTTCCGCCCACCCGGCATCATATTCAGGCCACGGATGTTCCAAGAGCATGCCTTTATGTCCCAGCATGTGCCATAGCTCGTCTGCTATGTGTGGTACAAAAGGTGAGAGCATTATGACCAGGTTTTCTATGGCTTCCTTGATAACTGCAAGCTCTTCTCGTTTATCCGGTATGGTATCCTTTACCTTGTAAAGCTCGTTTACAAGCTCCATCATGCTGGCGATTGCCGTGTTGAACCTGAATCTTTTGTCTATGTCTTCTGTCACCTTCTTTATTGTCTGATGCGTCTTTTTCTTTATGCCCTCTAGTTCTAGTTTGCCCGTTTTGCTACCAGGCTCGACCTCTAGGCCCTTCAACCTGTCCTTTAACTCGTCCACCAGTCGCCACAACCTTCCGAGGAATCTGTAGGAGCCCTCTATACCCTGGTCGCTCCAGTCCATGTCCTTTTCCGGAGGTGCCGCAAAGAGGCAGAAGAGCCTCGTGGCGTCTGCGCCATAGGTGTTAATCATGTCTGCAGGATCAACCACGTTTCCCTTTGACTTGGACATCTTTGCACCGTCCTTTATGACCATGCCCTGGGTGAGAAGCCGTCCAAACGGTTCGTCGATCTCTACATATCCCAGGTCCCTCAAGACCTTTGTAAAGAACCTGGCATAGAGGAGGTGGAGAATGGCATGCTCTATGCCGCCTATATACTGATCAACAGGCATCCAGTACCTTACCTTGTCTTCATCAAACGGCCTGTCGTTTGTGTGAGGACTGCAGTAACGTATGAAGTACCATGATGACTCTACGAACGTGTCCATTGTGTCGGTCTCCCTCCTTGCAGGACCGCCGCACTTGGGACATGTCGTGTTAATGAAATCCTCCATGTCCTGCAAGGGGGACACACCCTTTCCAGTTATCTCCACGCCTTCTGGAAGAAGTATTGGCAAGTCCTCCACCCTTACAGGTTGTACACCGCATCTCTCGCAGTATACCATGGGTATAGGTGCGCCCCAGTACCTCTGCCTGGATATACCCCAGTCCCTTATACGGAAGTTCACCGTGCTTGAACCCATGCCCATCTCCTCTAGCCTTGAGGTTATCTTGGCCATGGCATCCCTGTTTTCTAAGCCATTGAACGGACCTGAGTTCACGAGTATTCCATCATCCTCGTACGCCTGTTCCATGGTAAGAGGGTCGAGGTGTTCACCTCGGGGTTCTATTACCACTATTATTGGAAGACCGTACTTCTTGGCAAACTCGAAATCCCTTTGGTCGTGAGCCGGCACTGCCATGACTGCACCCGTGCCGTAGTCATATAATACAAAGTTTGCAACGTAGATAGGCATCTTTGCGCCGGTAACAGGGTTTATACAATAACGCCCCGTGAACACGCCTTTCTTCTCGTACTGGTCAGATGTACGGGTGAACCTGTCTTCCATCAGCGTATCTTCAACGAAGTCCAGGACCTCTGTTTCCCTATCCGTCCCCTTAACAAGGGTCTTAACTAGGGGATGTTCTGGGGCCAGGCTCATGAATGTGGCACCGTAGAGCGTATCAGGCCTTGTTGTGAAGACCTCTATCTCACCCGGCACGTCCTCTAGCTTGAACTTTACGAGGGTCCCCGTGCTTCTCCCTATCCAGTTTCTCTGCATGCTGAGCACCCTCTCTGGCCATCCACCTGATAGTTTGTCAATGTCATCCAGAAGTTCCTGCGCATACGCCGTTATCTTGAAAAACCACTGGTCATATTCCTTCAGGATGACCTGGGAACCGCACCTCCAGCAGAGTCCACCTTCCACCTGCTCGTTTGCAAGCACTGTCTTGCATCTGTCACACCAGTTCACGAAGCACCTGTCCCTGTACACCAGGCCTTTTTCAAACATCTTTATGAAGAACAGCTGCTCCCACTTGTAGTATTCGGGATCGCACGTGGCAAATTCCCTTTCCCAGTCATAGCTGAAACCCATGCGTTTTAATTGGGATCTCATGTAGTCTATGTTTTCATAGGTCCATTTCTTGGGGGGCACTCCACTTGCTATTGCTGCATTTTCTGCTGGCAGTCCGAATGCGTCCCATCCCATTGGGTGAAGTACGTTAAATCCTTTCATCCTCTTGTATCTTGCAACAACATCACCGATTGTATAGTTGCGTACATGTCCCATGTGTATGCGGCCAGAAGGATAAGGGAACATCTCCAAGAGATAATATTTCTCTTTTGTCTTGTCCTCCTCGGTCCTGAACAGGTTCTGCTCTTCCCATAACCTTTGCCATTTTTTCTCTACAGACTCTGGCTTGTAATCCATGCTCACTTTTCCTCCCGGGTAAATCTTGAACCCATTTACCACACCACTTGGCATAGCGTCCAGTATCTATGTTTTATCGTATGGTAAGACGACGAGAATTATGCTATTTCTTTTTGGGCATGGTTGATTATAACAAGTTTTTCTTGCACCTAGTTCGCTTAGATTGTATGGGATAATTGCCATGTGTCTCATGGCCAAGAGGGATCTGTATGAGGTTTCTTAAGATATTTGCTCTGGGTATGTTACTTGCGTTTGTCTTTTTAATAGCCTGGTTTTACCTGTTTGTGCTCAGGGGTCTTCCATCTGTGGATGAACTCAAGTGTGTAAGACACACAAACCTTGTTACCATACTCGCAGCAGATGGTTCACCCATAGCGTATATACCTCCTGATGGGAGGATAGTAATTGACGGGAGCAAGATACCGCTTGTGGTGAAGCAGGCGTTCATAGCTGCTGAGGATGCAACATTTTATCAGCACCCTGGCATTGACATGAGCCGTATATTCAGCGCATTGATAAGTGACATAAGAAGCGCCTCCTATGTGCAGGGGGCATCTACCATAACCCAGCAGGTCGTCCGCAGCTATTTACTCAGCAGGAGAAAGACCATAACAAGAAAACTCAAGGAGGCCATACTTGCACTCAGGATTGAAAAGAAGTTAACCAAGGACGAGATCTTAAACCTCTACCTGAACCGCATATACCTGGGAAGCGGCGCCTATGGTGTGGAAGCAGCATCCTTGAGGTATTTTTCAAAGCACTGTTGGGATCTTGACCTCCCAGAGGCATCACTCATAGCAGGCCTTGCTCCTGCACCATCAAGGTATTCACCCCTCAAAGACTTTAGGTCTGCTAAAAGACGTCAGTGGTACGTGCTCACAAGGATGGTACAGGAGGGGTACATATCGGATACAGAGGCAATAGATGCATACCAGTCACCGCTCAAGATAACAGCGATAGAAAAGGCCGGCTTTACCAAGTATCCATACGTGAGCGACTACGTAAAGTCACTTATGAGCCAGAGATTCGGCAATGATATATTCTCTAAGGGGGCCTTGGTAAACACCACGATAGTGCCCAGACTGCAGGATGCAGCCATTAAGGCGGTGAGAAAGGGTGCCATTGAACTGGAGATGAGGCAGGGCCAATATCATGGTCCTGTAAATAATATAGATGACATGGAAAAGGCCAGGCTACTGGCATTCCAGGCAAACCAGCTTGCATGGAGAGGCCTTGAGCCTTACCACATATACTGGGCAGAGGTGGAAAAAGTGTCCCCCTTGGTTGTGAATCTGGGGAAGGGGCTAATAACCCTCAAGAAAGAGAGCTATGGATGGATAACGCCAAAAGGCACTTGGGATCCCAAGGATTATCTCAAACCTGGAGATCTCATACAGGTCTGCTACACGGGAAAAGGCATGATCGTATCCCAGGAGCCTGTTGTGCAGGCTGCGCTGTGCGCATTTGACATAAAGACATCAAGCATGGTGGCGATGGTAGGTGGTGTTGATTATTCTAAAAGCCAGTTTAACAGGGTAATGTATGCGCACAGGCAGAGCGGGTCGGCCATAAAGCCATTCATATATTCCGCTGCTATTGACAAGGGACTCACGCCTGCAACCATAATAGTGGATACGCCCATAACATACAGGGATAAAGAGCAGGATAAGACCTGGAGGCCAAAGAACTACGAGGAGAGATTCTACGGTCCCACTACCTTGCGAACAGGGCTGGTGCTATCAAGGAACGTGGTCACCGTAAAGATACTGAGGCAGATAGGTATAGGGTATGCAATTGATTATATTAAAAGGTTTAAACTTGCAAAGGAACTCCCCCATGACCTTTCACTTGCACTTGGCTCGGCATCCATAGTGCCATTTGACCTCGTGAGGGCGTATGGAAGTTTTGCAACCCATGGTTTTTATTTCAAACCACACGTAATATCATCAATAGTAAATAGCAGATCCGTTCCTATCTTTACCGTGAATAAGGTTGTTTATCAGGACAAGGTGGACCTACCCTCGACCGGTGTTGAGGTAGCCAAGAGGATACTCTCAGAACAGACCTCTTACATAATAACCAACATGCTTACCGATGTCGTGAAAAGGGGCACGGGATGGAGGGTTAAGACATTGGGCAGGCCTGTTGCCGGCAAGACAGGCACCTCTAACGACAACAGGGACGCCTGGTTCATCGGTTATACGCCGGACATACTATGCGGCGTGTGGGTAGGTTATGACAACATGATGCCTCTAGGTGATAACGAAACAGGCAGCAGGGCCGCGTCTCCCATCTTTGTAGACTTTATGAAGGTTGCTTTGCAAGGCGTACCTGCCAAAAATTTCAAGGTTCCAGATGGCATTGTGTTTGCCAGGGTTGATATAAGAACAGGGCAGCTGGCTACGAGTACTACTCCGGAAAGGTTTGTTAGGTTCGAGTGCTTCAAGAAGGGGCAGCTACCTCCTGCGGAAAAGCCAGTTTCTAATGAGATATTGCTTAAGGAGGTTTATTAATGACAAGAAAAATTACCGTGTGCTTGGTATTCTCTTTGCTTTTAGCATATAGCGCAAGTGCTAAGAACATCACACTTGTAAAGCATGCAAAGAGGCATAAAAACCTCGATACAGTCATATATACGGTGAAGAATAATGACACCCTATGGAAGATATTTATGAACCTCTTTGATGCAAAGCCAGAGGATCTGCCGTACCTGTACAATAGGTTCAGGGCCCTAAACCCATCGATAAAGGACCTGGACCACATAGTA
>QMLJ01000007.1 GCA_003643935.1 Deltaproteobacteria bacterium
ACAACCGAGAAAATAATCAATACCAATAACACTAGTTTCACAACTGGATCGGCATCTATTATCATGGCCCCTATATCGCCTCTAAACTGGGATGGCGATGCCCAGGCAGTGGACTCTATGAAATGCATTCAATACCTCCTAAAAGGATCTTTACTCCAAAACGCATATGCTTGTGTCTATATATTATACTTGTGTCTATATATTATACAGGTTCATTCAATGTCCACACGAGATTAGACCTCTTTTGGAACGGACACACGAAAGGTGGTTCCTGCATCAGAGGTCTCAAAGGTAATGTTCCCCTTCAACATCCTCATTAACCTATATGAAATCGATAGTCCTAGGCCCATTCCATCTGACTTAGTAGTGAAAAATGGATCAAACACCTTGCCTCTTATGTTCTCGGGTATCCCATGCCCTGTATCGGTTACCGAGACAATCACAAATTTATCCTCGTCCTCCACGTGTATATCCACCCTCCCCTCCTTGGAAACAGCCTGTATTGCGTTAACAAAGATATTTACCAACACCTGTGATACCATGTATGGGTCTGTATATACCGTACTGTCAGATGCAGAGTAAAATTGCATCAGAGCTATGTTGATCCCTCTAGCTATACCCTTTACAGAGACAAGTGCATCTTCAACAATATCCCTTATATCGCACACACGCATGTCAGGGGTCCTTGGCCTGGCAAAGTCAAAAAAACTTCTCAACAAGCCATCAAGCCTATTGATCTCTTTTACGATCCTCTCCAGGTAGGACACCCTTGGATCATGCTTGGCTAGTTCCTTTTCAAGTGCCTGAACCGTGGCCTTTATACCTGCAAGGGGGTTCCTTATCTCGTGTGCAATACCGGCAGTAAGCCCACCCAGGGAGGCAAGCTTGTCCATATTGAGTATTTCGTTCTGCAACCTGTGTATCTCGGTTATATCATTGATAACAACCATCCATTGCATGTTTGAAAGCCTAGCCAGGGTTATCCTTACAGGTTTATTTATTTCCTTGAGCCTGAGAATGACTTCCCTTTTCCCCTCCTGCATGGGTATGGGTGAAAAAAGTTTAACAATCTCCTTACCAAAGATGGCATTAATGTTTACTCCGAGACAGCTGAGTGCATTGGCGTTTGCATATACCACCCTTCCATGCTCATCCGCCAATATGATACCATCAGGTATTAATCCCAATATTTCCAAAAGATGGCCTTCATCCATCATTTGTACATATATTAAACAATTATGAAACAAAAATACAGAGAAAACATGACACTTTTTTCCAATTTCTTGTTTGGTATATAACAGTGCTATTTTTAAGTATAAAATTTTGATGTTTACACTAATTTTATATTGACATTCGAATATTTGCTGCTATATATGTCATAAAGTGTCATTTTGTGTCATCCATATGTATTTAACCTGTTGTTATCACGGTGCGTGATTTAGGGGTGACAGGTAATAAGGGGTTACCAGTAAGTGATTAGGGTATACAAGGGTAATCTTGGTACAGCCATCAGGGATACAGGGCTTGATTTTGCATCCTGCATATCAGGCATAACCCTGGCTATAGCTTGTCTACGAGTACCTTTGGCCCCGGATAAAGGGAAGGCATAGGTGTTCAAGGGTCATTTTGTAAATTCCATCAATGAGAAGGGTCGGTTGAGCATACCCTCCAAGTTCCGCGAGGTCATCGACAGGTGGGAAGCAGACTATCTAATAATAACAAAGGGCTTACCTGAAAAATGCCTTATGGCGTTTATACCCTCGGAATGGGAAAAGATAGAGGACAAGGCAAGACAGTTATCCATGGTACGTAAGGCAGAGATAGTCTTCAGAAGGCACGTTATAGGTTCTGCAGAGGAGTGCCATCTGGATGCTCAGGGTAGGATACTGGTACCTTCGTGCCTCAGGGAATATGCAGGTCTCAAAAGGAAATGCCTGTTTGTCGGTATAATAGACAGATTCGAGATATGGGACCAAGAGACATACGATAAATTTATGGAGGCAGCCCTGGAAGATGAAGACAAGTTAAGAGAGGGACTTGCTGATCTTGGTCTGTAGGCCATGAGGCATGTACCGGTTCTCCTCAAGGAGGTTCTTGAAGTGATAGCACCTAAAGACAGGGGTAGATACTTTGATGGAACCGTGGGAGCAGGCTCTCATGCCAGGGCTATTCTTGAGAAGAGTTCACCAGGAGGCCTACTTGCAGGCACTGACCTGGATGATGGCGCGATCAAGGAGGCAAGGAAAACCCTCTCGAGCTATAAGGGCAGATTCTTCCTGTTCAATTCCTGCTATACCGAGATTGTTAGTATATGCCAGTCGCTTGGCTGGGAGGAACTGGACGGAATCCTTGTTGACCTGGGACTATCCTCAATGTTGCTGGAGGATGGTCCCAGGGGTTTTTCTTTTAGGACCGAGGGACCCCTTGACATGAGGTACTCCTCTAAAGAAGCACTTAGTGCATACGAGGTGGTCAACAAGTATCCCAGGGAAAGGCTCGTATCCATACTAAGAGACTACGGGGAGGAACGGTTCGCGAATCGTATTGCAGGTGCCATAGTAAGTAGACGCCCTTTAAACACTACGAAACAACTCGCAGAGATCGTAAGCATGGCAATTCCGAGGCGTTATTGGCCAAAAAGAATTCACCCTGCCACACGGACATTCCAGGCAATACGAATAGAGGTAAACAAAGAGTTGGATAGACTAAAGGACTTCCTCGACATCGCCCCTGGTCTTCTCTCGCACAACGGGGTAATTGCGGTTATCTCTTTCCATTCCCTGGAAGACAGGATAGTAAAGCAATCCTTTAAAGATAGGAACCATCCATCAGGGGTTACTCTTAAGCCTGTCAGCAACAAACCAATAAGGCCAAGCGAGAAGGAACTATCACAAAACCCCAGGGCAAGGAGCGCAAGGCTCAGGGCTGCAAGGAGGACAAATTGAAGAAGGCTAGGGTCTCTTTAGGCACATTTCTTGGCATTGTACTACTCTTCAGCCTTTTCGGGGCATGGGGCATCTTACACGTATGGACGAGAAATCTCGCCATCGATCTTGGCTACAAGCTATCGGCCCAACAGGCTCTAAACGAAAAACTCTTAAGCGAAAACAAGGCACTAAAGCTGGAGATATCAACACTCAAGAATTCGTCCCGGCTTGAGAGTATCGCAAAAAATATCCTTGGGCTAAATGCACCGAGCCCTGATCAGGTGGTGTACGTATGGCTGGACGAGTAAGGCTTGTATTATACGTGTTCATATCCATGCTGGTGTTGTTGGGGACAAGGGCCCTTGATCTTCAGTTGTTTGCCAGAACAAGCATAATCTCACGTGTATATAACAGGATAGACCACACGGTAAAGCTGAGTGCACGTAGAGGTCCTATCCTTGACAGGGGAGGCCAACCACTGGCAATTAGCGTTAACGTCAAGTCAATAGCCGCTAACCCGCGCATGATAAAAAAAACCGAGATTATATCAAAAAGACTGGCAAAGGCACTCTCCCTGAGAGCATCTCGTCTTGAAAGAAGATTAAAAAGTCGTAAATACTTCGTATGGGTAAAGCGGTATGCCACCCCTGATGAGGTGGCAAGGGTAGCCAAGTTAAATATCAAGGGAATAGGTTACTTTACCGAGACAAGAAGATTCTACCCGGAGGGCACATCGCTTGCAAACATACTAGGCATAGTGGGAATAGACGGTGACGGCCTGGAAGGCCTGGAACTATACTATGACAATGTCCTCAAAGGCACCCCCAGGTACGTGGTTGTGGAACGAGACGGTCTTGGAAGGACCATATACGCAAGGGGCCTACCTAAGACTTCGGCACGCGAAGGTGGCACGATTTGCCTCACCATTGACAGACGCTTACAGTATATTGCATTCAAGACATTAAAAGATGCTGTAGTAAAGAACAATGCACGTTCTGGGTTTGTTATCATAACCAATCCCATGTCTGGCGAGATATATGCGATGGCATCTTTTCCCAGCTTTAACCCCAACAAGTTATCTTATACCGACCTCTTATCACACAAGAACAGGGCCGTGGTGGACGTGTTCGAGCCCGGTTCCACCTTAAAACCCATCTGGGTGAGCTGGGGACTTGATAATCACATATTCAAGACAGATGAAAAAGTATTCTGCGAAAATGGTGAGTTCAGGGTACACAGGACCACCATACACGATCACGAAAAGTTCGGCTGGCTCACGGTAAAGGATGTAGTAAAGTTCAGTAGTAACATAGGCATGGTAAAACTTGTAAGCCGCATAGAACCACCTTCCATGTACAAGTGCCTCAAGAGCTTCGGATTCGGTATGCAGACAGGCCTGGATTTCCCTGGTGAGGCAAAAGGTATACTAAGGCCTTACACAAAGTGGTCCTCGGTCGACAGGGCTGAAATGGCCTTTGGCCAAGGCATCAGCGTAACAGGCATACAACTCATAACTGCATTCAACGCGCTGGTTAACGGCGGTTTTCTTATTCGTCCACACATGGTAAAATACATAGGCGATGCGCATGGTAACATAACTCACACGAGCATCTCGACCATAGAAAGAAGGGTGATCTCTCCAGAGGCATCCCAGGAGATACTTGAAATCATGAGGCAGGTCACATCCGAGGGAGGTACCGGGGAGAATGCCGGGATAAAAAACTATCAGGTCTTTGGCAAGACAGGTACTGCACAAAAGGTTGATCCAATAACAGGTGCCTATTCCAAGAGCTCGTACGTAGCCACATTTGTTGGCGGCATAATGGATGCACTTGGAAGGCCCGCCCTTACCATGGTTGTATCTATCAACGAACCACATAAATATCACTATGCAAGCGAGGTGGCATGCCCTGTATTCAGGGACATAGGTCACAGGTGCGTCAACACGCTGGGACTCTACCCGGTTTTAAGGGTAGCAAAGAAGGGAGACAGCAGGTGAGGGCATCTCATCTAAGAGACCTCATACCAGGGGCCACCATGAAAGGCCCTGATTCAGAGCTGAATGGGGTTAGCCTGGACTCGCGAAAGGTCAAGCCCGGGATGGCATTCGTTGCCCTAAAGGGCACAAAGACAGATGGTCATAACTTTATAAAAGATGCACTGATAAATGAAGCCAGCTGTATCATCTGTAATGCTGGTAAATGCCCACCTATAGACAGCGTGGGAATAATAGAGGTCATGGATACAAAGGAGAGCCTGCCTGTAATATTACGTTCATTCTATCCGCACGCGGACAAGCTCCGGCTCATAGGTATAACCGGAACAAATGGGAAGACAACCACCGCTTACCTTATAGAGTCCATAATGAGGGCTTCAGGTATGGTACCCGGTGCTATCGGCACCATAGAAACACGGTTTAAAGGCAAGGCCATTCCTTCTTCTATAACAACGCCGGGACCTGCTGAACTCTTTGAGATACTTAGCGAAATGAAGCTATCCGGCGTGGATGCGTGCGTGATGGAGGTGACATCACATGCGCTAGACCAAGACAGGATAGATGGCCTCATTTTCAAACATGCCGTGTTCATGAACCTCTCCCAGGATCACCTTGATTACCATAAAGACATGGAAGATTACTTCAAGGCCAAGAAAAAGCTGTTCACCGATAATCTGGACGGTACAGCGCTTATAAATACAGACGATCCTTATGGAAAGCGTCTCGTGGAGCAGGTCCCTTCCCTGATGAGCTTTGGCTTCAATGAGCGTGCAGACATAAGGCCAATAAGCATAAATGCTGGCAAGGATTGCATCAGTGCCTCCATATCAACCCCGCAAGGAAATATAAGCATCGAAAGCAATCTACTAGGCGATGTACAGGTATACAACATAATGGCGGCTGTGGGTGTTGCACTCGATTTAAGGATAGCAATGGATGAAATAAAGCAGGGGATAGAAGCCCTTTCCAGTATACCCGGGCGCATGGAGAGGATACCAAACCCGCAGGGACTAGATATCATAGTGGACTTCGCACATACGCCCCATGCCCTCGAGAACGCAATAAAGACAGCAAGGGACATTACCGGGGGCAAGGTTATAACTGTCTTCGGTTGCGGGGGCGACAGGGACCGCGGCAAAAGACCTCTGATGGGAAAGATAGCTTCCATGCTTTCAGATCTTGTAGTCATAACATCGGATAACCCGAGAACCGAAGACCCAGGGGTTATTATCAAAGACATATTATCAGGTATAGACAACCTTGAGCATGTGCTAGTTGAACAAGATCGCCACGAGGCAATAAAGAAGGCAATTGAAGTCATGAGTAAGGACGACTGCCTGCTCGTTGCAGGTAAGGGGCATGAGAAATACCAAATAGTGGGCCAAGAGAGAATCCCTTTTGACGACAAGACCAATGTTCTTGAATGCATAGAGGAGGTCTACAAGGACTGATGTGGTCTGTGAATGATATAATTACTGCAACAGGTGGAAGGCTTATATCCGGCTCACAAGAGACTGAATTCAGCAGCATATCAACGGATACTCGCAGTTTGAAACCCGGGGACTTGTTCATAGCACTCAAGGGTGAACATCACGATGCCCATGCGTTTGTAGCGGAGGCATTCTCAAAGGGCGCCAAAGGAGCCCTTGTAATGCATCCATTTGACTACCATGGCACTGTAATAGTTGTCAGTAATACTCTAACCGCACTTGGTGACCTTGCTCAATACCTGAGGAACAGTTTTAACCTGCCGGTTGTTGGCATAACCGGATCCACAGGAAAAACTACGGTCAAGGAGTTTGTTGCATCTATACTGTCAAGGGAAGGGAAATGCCTTAAGACGGAGAAAAATTTCAATAACCTTGTAGGTGTTCCCATCACCCTCCTCGGCCTAAAAAAGGAGCATGATTTTGCTGTCATAGAGATGGGTACAAACAGGCCGGGTGAGATAGAAAGGCTTTCTTCCATCGCAAGGCCAAACATATCTGTTATAACAAACATATCGCCTGCACACCTGAATGGCCTTAAGAGCATAGAGGGTATAATAAAGGAAAAACAGGCTATCTTCAGAAATACGATCCCCGGTGGTATAGCCATTTTAAACCCGTACATGGATTACATGGACGGCATAGAAATTCCGAAAGGCCTTGATAGGATTACGTTCTCTCTCTCTGAAGATACCGACGTAAGGGCAAAGAATATCATTTCCAGCAATATGCAGGGCAGTGATTTCGTAGCAGACATTGCTGGAAAGGACGTAAGGATAAAGGTCGGCATTCCAGGCATGCATAATATACTGAACGCTCTTGCTGCATCTGCCTGTGCCGTTGCCCTGGGTATGGACACAGAAACCATTGCTTATGGTATCGAGAACGCCGGCTTTCCAGGCAGCCGCGTGGAGGTAACTGTATCAGATGCACTAACCATCATAGATGACAGCTACAATGCGAATCCTGCCTCCATGAAGGCAGCGCTCGATATACTAAAAGGATTCCCCCATACCTTCAAGATTGCTGTACTTGGTGACATGCTGGAACTCGGAAGCGACTCGTCTTACTGGCATGAAGAACTAGGCAGATGGGCTGCATCCAGTGGCGTTGACAGACTTATAGTAACAGGGAAGTTCGCCAGCCTTGTCGCAGACTCGGCGATATCAGAGGGCATGGATGCATCCTCGGTTTTCAAGGCAAGTGGCATCGAAGAGGTAAAAGGCCTCATGTCCGACATTATAGGTAAAGATGCGGTTGTGTTGGTCAAGGCATCCAGGGCAGTTCAACTAGATAGAATAGTAGGCTATCTCAAGGCGGTGGCCTGAACATGCTGTACCATCTGTTGTATCCACTTCATACATATTCAACCGTATTCAATGTATTCAAGTACATAACCTTCAGGAGTATTTACGCCACGATCACTTCACTTAGCTTATGCCTATTACTTGGACCATGGGCGATAAGGAAGCTTAAGAAGTATCACCTAGGAGAGAGAATAAACGGTTACACACCTGCCACCCACAGAGGTAAATCAGGTACGCCTACAATGGGCGGCATACTCATTATATCTGCCGTGCTTATAGCAACCCTTCTCTGGATTGACTTGACGGACATATACGCGTGGCTGTGTATACTCGTACTTGTAAGTTACGGTTTAATCGGACTTGTAGATGATTACATGAAGACAGTAAAGGCCCGTATGTCTGGCATACCTGGCGTTGTCAGGCTGACCATAGAATTTATCATTGCATGGATTGTGGGCTACGTACTCATAACCATACCTGGTTTCGATACATCCATTGTCATACCTTTCTTCAAACATCTGCATCCTGACCTTGGTCCATTCTATATAATATTCGTGATGCTGGTGATAGTAGGGAGTGCAAATGCCGTAAATATAACTGATGGCCTGGATGGACTTGCCATAGGACCATGTACAATAGCGGCCGCCACATACCTGATATTTGCCTACGTCGTAGGAAACTTCAAGGCAGCAGACTATCTGCAGTTTCCTTTCATACCAGGCGTGGGAGAACTGTGCATATTCCTGGGCTCCATAGTAGGAGCAGGGCTCGGGTTCCTCTGGTACAATTCATATCCGGCACAGATATTCATGGGTGATGTTGGATCCCTTGCTTTAGGCGGCGTTATCGGGACTATAGCGGTTATAACCAAACAGGAAATATTGCTAGTGGTGGTAGGAGGGGTATTTGTGGCTGAGGTCATCTCGGTGATACTCCAGGTGTCCTTTTTCAAGGTAACCAACGGCAAAAGGATATTCAAAATGGCGCCCATACATCACCATTTTGAGCTCAAGGGCTGGGCTGAACCAAAGATTATAGTGAGATTCTGGATAATATCCATATTCCTTGCAATGGTAGCAATAAGCACTTTAAAACTGAGGTAAGGAGAGATGGAGGAGATAGAGGAGGCAATAGACAGGCTCCAGAAGGTACTCATATTCTACATGATGAATGGGGACCAGGGCATTATAAGTTTTCTCCTTAAGATATATCAGGGGCTTGAAAGGATGAAATAGTGCGCATTCTTGTTTGGGGTACGGGCAGCACGGGTATTGCAACTGCAAAGGAGATGAAAAGGCAGGGCCATGAAGTGAGGCTGGTGGATGAAAATATACCCTCAAGAGACATGGATATACCTGTAGAAATACTTGGGCCTAAGCATATGGATTGGGCCGAGCTGGTTATCCCAAGCCCAGGTATACCAAGAAACCACCCCTTGCTCGCCAAGGCAAAGAGGGTAGTCTCTGAAATAGAGATGGCATCCAGGCTATTGCATGGTAAAATCATTGGTGTCACTGGCACAAACGGCAAGACAACAACAGTAACACTCATACACTCGATACTAAGTGCATCTGGCAATGACGTAGGACTTGGAGGTAATATATCCCCTCCCCTGATTAGCCTTGCAGAGGCTGATCCAGCGATTGTTGTGGCAGAAATAAGCTCATTCCAGCTCGAGTGGATAGAAACGTTCAAGCCTTTTATAGCGGTATGCCTTAATCTCAGCCCTGATCATCTTGACCGCTACAGGGACATGGAAGAATATACCTCACAGAAAATGAGGATTTTTCAAAACCAGGGCAAAGATGATATCGCAGTGGTAAACGATGACGACCCCTATCTGAAAGACATCAGGTTTAACAGCATCACGGCTGGATTTGCACTCTCAAAGGGTGAGAGGTCGTCAGGTGCATACCTGAAGGATGGGTATATATATTTCTACGGGGAGATAGAGGGAAAAGGACCATCGCTGAAGCACACCAAGGTAAGAAGTAAAGGCCTGATAGAGGATATGATGGCATCTGCCCTTGTAACACGTTTTCTAGGTGTCTCAACAGAAATCATGGAAAAGGTTTTTATGGAGTTCAGGGGTATAAAACACAGGTTCGAGCTGGTCGCAGAGATGGGCGGGGTACGTTTCATAAACGATTCCAAGGCAACTAATGTTGGAGCTGTAGAAAAGGCCCTGGCGGGTGTTGGCTCAAGGGTGGTATTGATTCTCGGCGGCAGGGACAAGGGTGGTGATTTCTCCAGCATGGCACAGAGGTATGCTTCAGCTATAAAGAAAGCAATTATCATAGGTGAGGCATCTCAAAGGATAAAAAAAGAGGTGTCACCATTTGTTGATGTATACATGGCACAAGGCATGAAGGAAGCGGTGAGGCAGGCAATTGCGATAGCATCACCGGGAGAAACCGTACTCCTGAGCCCGGGATGTTCGAGCTTTGACATGTTCAAAAACTATGAACACAGGGGGGATGTATTTACAAGATGCGTAACAGACATGTCGATGAAAAAGAACTAGACTGTGATCTCATTTTTCTCGTTGTAACGCTTCTATTGCTTTCCATGGGGGCAATCATGGTCTACTCGGCCAGTTTCTGTATGTCTAGGGAGATATCAAACTCGGACACGTACTACATGGTAAGACACCTAATACACCTGAGCATGGGCATTGCCATCATGTTTTCCTTGATGCAACTGGATTACCGAAGGCTGAACTCAAAGGTCCTCGCCTATCTAGCCCTCTTGGTCGGCTTTGTCTCACTTGTATTGTGTTTCATCCCAGGCATAGGGGTAACCGGAGGGAATGCCAGGAGATGGATAAGGATCATGGGATTTACATTCCAGTCATCCGAATTGATGAAAATAATGCTTATACTGTTCATCAGCCACTTTCTGACCAGGAAATCCAAATCCATAGGCAAATTCTCTGTGGGGGTCTTACCCGTGCTGATAATAACTGGAACAGCGGCTATATTCATATTCCTTGAACCTGATTTCGGGACAGCTGCTCTACTGCTACTCTGGGCAACGACCATGCTTTTCATAGCAGGCATGAGATGGAAGCATATCTTCCTCATTGGATCGGGCAGCCTACCCATAGTGGTCCTGATGCTCCTCAGTGCCCCTTACAGGAGAGACAGGCTGACCGCGTTCCTTGACCCGTGGTCTCATATACAGGATATAGGCTACCAGATAGTTCATTCCATGCTGGCCTTTGCAAAGGGCGGAGTATTGGGTGCGGGACTTGGTGAGGGTACGCAGAAACTATTCTATCTTCCAGCACCTCATACAGATTTCATATTCTCCGTCGTAGGTGAAGAACTGGGCCTACTCGGGGTAATGGTCGTAATAGTACTCTTTTCCGTGTGGATATGGAGGGCATTCTTTATCGCGCTTGCAACCAAGGACACCTTTGGTTTCTACCTTGTGGTTGCATCATGTACCTTTATAGGCCTGCAGGCCATAATTAACATGGGAGTGGCCATGTCGGTATTACCAACAACCGGAATGGCATTGCCTTTCTTCAGCTACGGTGGATCTGCCATGCTTATGGTCTCTGTTGCGTCTGGCATGATCCTATCCGTGTCCAGGAGGGCAAGGCTTTGAAAGTGCTTATAACAGCAGGTGGGACAGGAGGCCACATAATGCCGGCAATCTCCATCGCAGAGGCCTTGCGGGATAAGGTGCCTAGCGCGAGTCTAGTCTTCGTGGGTACAGATAGGGGGCTGGAAGAGGCCATTGCAAAAAGACATTCAATCGACTTTATACCATTGAGAACAGAAGGACTGAGGGGCAGGAAGTTTAAAGAAATCGTACATGCGCTTTATGTAGATACCAAGGCATTCTTAAAGGCAATAGGTATAATAAGGAGCTTAAGACCTGACTGGGTGATAGGTACAGGCGGTTACATAACGGGTATTGTCGTTCTTGCAGGCCTGGTCTCTGGCGTAAGATGCGCCATACAGGAGCAGAATACCATACCCGGCATGACAAACAGGATACTGGGAAAGATGGTCCACAGGGTATTTCTCGGTATGGAAGACCACAGTGGTTCATTCC
>QMLJ01000008.1 GCA_003643935.1 Deltaproteobacteria bacterium
ATATGCCCTATCGTCCCTACATTTAAATGAGGCTTCGTCCTCTCAAACTTACCCTTTGCCATAAGATTACTCCCCTCCTTTTGCTACCTTGAGGCTATCTGAAATATTTACCGGTACTGGCTCGTAGTGGGATACCTGCATGGTGTAGGTCGCCCTTCCCTGCGAGATAGACCTGAGCGATGTCGCATAACCGAACATCTCGCTTAAAGGAACCTGGGCTGCAATGACCTTTACATCGCCGTGCGTATCCATCCCAAGTATTCTGCCCCTCCTTGAAGACATGTCGCTTATTACCTCGCCCACATAATCCTCTGGACTCACTATCTCTACATCCATTATGGGTTCCAGCATTATAGGATCAGCCTTCTTGACAGCATCCTTGAAGGCCATTGACCCTGCTATCTTAAATGCGAGTTCAGAAGAATCCACCTCGTGATAAGAACCATCGTAGAGCGTCACCTTTACATCTACTAGCGGATAACCAGCAACAGGACCCACTGACATGGCCTCTTCCACGCCTTTTTTCACTGCAGGTATGTATTCCCTGGGGATGACACCCCCAGTTATCTTGTTTACGAATTCAAAGCCTGACGATGGCTGAGACGGTTCCACGCTTATCACCACATGGGCATATTGTCCATGGCCACCTGTTTGCTTGGCATACTTAACATTGGAGTGAGAAACCTTCCTTATGGTCTCCTTGTAGGCCACATGGGGCCTTCCTATGTTTGCATCCACTCCGAATTCTCTTCTCAACCTGTCCACTATTATCTCAAGGTGCAGCTCACCCATACCAGAGATAACGGTCTGTCCCAGCTCAGGATCAACACCTACCCTGAAAGACGGGTCTTCTGCAGCAAACCTGGCCAAGGCCATGCCAAGCCTCTCGTGATCAGCCTTTGTCTTTGGTTCAACAGCTATGGAAATAACAGGTTCAGGGAATCTCATCGATTCCATGGCAATTGGACTTGATGGATGACACAGACTATGCCCTGTTACTGCGGCCTTTAGTCCAATAATGCCAACTATGTCGCCTGCGTGAACTTCCTTGACCTCTTCCCTCTTATTTGCATATATCCTGACTATTCTACCTATGCGTTCCTTTTTCCCGGTATTACTGTTAAGTACCATTTCCCCTGTGTGCGCGACTCCAGAGTAAACCCTCACAAAAGACAACTGTCCCACATAGGGGTCGTTTAGTATCTTGAAGATAATTGCGGAGAATGGCTCGCTGTCATCAGCACGCCTGAACACATCTTTTCCATCCGCATCCTTTCCCTTTACAGGTCCTATGTCTATAGGCGAGGGTAGATAATCTATCACAGCGTCCAGCAATGGCTGTATGCCCTTGTTTTTGAAAGCACTACCGCATAAAACTGGTGTAAGGGTAAGATCTATGGTCGCCTTCCTTAAAGCTGTCTTTATCTCTTGTTCGCTTATATCAACGCCATCGAGATACTTCTCCATTATCTCGTCATCAACATCTGATATGGCCTCCAGGAGCTTCTCCCTGTAAGTGCTCGCGAGTGTCAGATAATCTTCTGGTATACCAGTCAGCTCATACCTAGCACCCTTGGATTCCTCGTCGAATATAATGGCCTTCATACCTATAAGGTCAATGACACCGGCAAATCCGCCCTCTTTTCCAAGCGGGATCTGTACGGCCACAGGGTTGGCATTGAGCTTATATCTCATCTCCTTCAGCACGCCGAAGAAATCTGCGCCCAACCTGTCCATCTTGTTGACAAATGCAATCCTGGGAACATGGTATCTTTGGGCCTGCCTCCAGACCGTTTCTGACTGAGGTTGAACCCCCCCCACGGCGCAGAAGATACCTATAGCACCATCCAATACCCTCAGACTTCTTTCAACCTCTATGGTAAAATCCACGTGGCCCGGGGTATCTATAATGTTTATGCAGTAATCCTTCCATGTGCATGTTGTTGATGCAGAGGTTATCGTGATGCCCCTTTCTTTTTCCTGCTCCATCCAGTCCATGGTGGCCTCGCCATCATGGACCTCGCCGATTTTGTAGTTCTGTCCTGTATAATAGAGCATCCTTTCGGTGGCAGTGGTCTTGCCGGCATCAATGTGGGCAATGATACCAATATTTCTTAATCTATCGAGTGTATACTGTGTTGCCAAATCTTTTCCCCCTACCACCTGTAATGCGCAAACGCCTTGTTGGCCTCTGCCATCTTGTGTGTATCTTCCTTCTTCTTGATCGCCGTGCCCCTGTTATTGTACGCATCCAGCAGCTCGCCGGCTAGCCTGTCTTTCATGGTCCTTTCACTTCTGCTCCTGGCAGCGTTAATGATCCATCTCCTGGCCAGTATATCCCTCCTGTCAGGCCTCACTTCTGTTGGTACCTGATAGGTAGCCCCTCCCACACGCCTAGGTTGCACCTCAATGAGTGGTCTCACGTTATCCATGGCCTTGTAAAAAACCTGGATGGGATCTTCTTTTGTCTTTGCCTTTATCACATCAAGCGCCTCGTAAAAGATCTTCTCAGCCTTTGACTTCTTACCATCATACATGAGGCAGTTTATAAACTTCCCAACCATCCTGTCCCCGAATTTGGGATCAGGTGACGCGTCTCTCTTTAAACTACCTCTCCTTCTCCTTGGCATAACTATTACTCCTACTTGTATTACTACTTGGGCCTCTTTGCACCGTACTTGGACCTACCTCTTCTACGGTCCTCTACACCTGCTGCATCCATTACCCCGCGTATGACATGGTATCTCACTCCGGGAAGGTCTTTAACACGACCACCTCTAATCAAGACAACCGAGTGCTCCTGGAGGTTATGGCCCTCTCCGGGTATGTATGAAGTTACCTCGTAGCCGTTAGTCAGCCTCACCCTCGCCACTTTTCTCAACGCAGAGTTAGGTTTCTTTGGGGTAGTGGTATATACGCGCACACACACGCCTCTCTTCTGCGGGCACTGCTGCAAGGCCCTTGTCTTTTTCTTCTTCTTTACTGCTTGCCTTCCCTTTCTAACCAGTTGATTCAATGTTGGCATATAATATAACCCCTTATCTCGCCTTTATTATTCCCAAATCAAGAAATGCCGATATCTAACAACGGCAGCCCATCATGTCAAGGGTTTTCTAACACGTCATCGGCAAAAAGATCCTCTTCAACGTCTATGCCCACGTCCCTGTACTTCGGGAATCCAGTCCCAGCTGGTATAAGCCTACCCATTATGACATTTTCCTTCAGACCCTTGAGATGGTCTACCTTACCTTCAACGCTCGCATCCGTAAGCACCCTTGTAGTCTCCTGGAAAGACGCTGCAGAGATAAAACTCTCTGTATTCAGGCTGGCCTTGGTTATACCAAGGAGACACGGGACAGCTATTGCAGGCTTTCCACCTGACATCACCACCCTCTCGTTCTCCTCGTTGAACAGGTGCTTTTCAACGTATTCTCCTTCAATGAAGCTCGTATCACCTGCATCCTTTATGAGGACACGCTTGAGCATCTGGCGCACAATTACCTCTATATGCTTATCGTTTATCCTGACGCCCTGAAGTCTATAAACCTCCTGGACCTCGTTCACAAGATACTTGGCGAGTTCCTTCTCACCCCTGATTCTCAGTATGTCGTGCGGGTCAACAGAACCGTCCATCAAGGGTTCACCGGCATCAACATAATCACCTTCCTGGACCGTGATATGCTTGCTCTTGGGTATGAGGTATTCCTTGGGCTGGCCCACCTCTGGCGTGATTATGACCTTCCTTCTTCCCTTGACATCCTTGCCAAAGGAAACCTCACCTTCTATTTCCGACACGATTGCGTATTCCTGTGGTTTCCTTGCCTCGAAGAGCTCAACCACCCTTGGTAAACCACCTGTTATGTCCTTGGTCTTGGTTGTCTCTCTAGGTATCTTGACAAGCACATCTCCTGGAAAGACCTCATCACCTTCCTTAACAAATATGTGTGCACCAACAGGTAATGAGTATCTGGCTTGATTGGTGCTACCAGGAATTTTTACGACCTTGCCGCTTTCGTCTGTTATGAGAATTCTCGGTCTTAGTTCGGAATTCTTGGGTTCTATCACGACGGAACGGCTCAAGCCCGTTACCTCGTCGATATGTTCCTGCACTGTGATCTCTTCCATCACGTCTGCGAACTTAACGGTCCCTTTAACTTCCGTGAGTATGGGTATTGTGTACGGATCCCACTCAGCGAGCAGAGTACCAGGTTCAACCTCTGCACCGTCTTCGACCTTTATCTTCGCCCCGTATACTATGCGGTAGGATTCCCTTTCCCTTCCATTCTCATCCTCAAGAACAACCATGCCATTACGGTTCATGGCTATTATCTCGTTATCCTTGCCCCTGACAGCCTTCAGATTCTTATATCTAACCCTGCCACCATGTTTGAACTGTATGTTGGATTGTTCCATAACCGTCGCTGTTCCACCCACATGGAAGGTCCTCATGGTAAGCTGCGTACCAGGTTCTCCTATGGACTGTGCAGCTATTATCCCCACTGCCTCTCCAATATTCACTTCCCTTCCACGAGCAAGGTCCTTGCCGTAGCACTTTGCACACACCCCTTGTTTTGATCTGCATGTGAGCACTGAGCGGATCACTACCCTTTCCAGGCTGGAGTCATCTATCTTTGCAACATGTTCCTCATTTACCATGGTATTCGCAGGAACTATCAACTCACCTGTATAAGGATCTCTTACATCGTCTAGCACGACCCTGCCAAGAATTCTCTCTCCAAGGGTCTGTATGATGTCTCCACCCTCTATGAGTGCTTCCATCTCTATACCATCCATGGTTCCGCAGTCTTCTTCAGTAACTATCACGTCGTGGGCAACATCAACCAACCGTCTCGTGAGGTAACCAGAGTTGGCCGTCTTCAAGGCCGTGTCCGCAAGGCCCTTCCTTGCACCGTGCGTGGATATAAAATACTCGAGCACATCAAGCCCTTCCCTGAAATTAGATTCTATGGGTGTCTCAATAATCTCACCAGATGGCTTGGCCATCAATCCCCTTATACCTGCAAGCTGCCTTATCTGCTGGGCAGAGCCCCTGGCACCGGAATCAGCCATCATGAATATTGGGTTAAACGAGGCAATCTCTTCCTTTGTACCATCAGGCTTTACAACGACCTCTTTCCTTATTGTATCCATCATGTCCTTGGCTATCCGATCTGTTATCTTGGTCCATATATCAACTATCTTGTTGTACCTCTCGCCGTCTGTGATCAAACCCTCGTTGTACTGCGTGATTATCTCAGCCACATCCTTCTTTGCATTATTTATCAGCCTTTCCTTTGTCTTGGGTATGATCATATCCTGTATGCCTATTGATATGCCGGCTGTTGTTGCGTACTGATACCCAAGGTCCTTAACCCTATCTGCCAGGAGCACGGTCTTCTTGTCTCCGGCCAACCTAAAGCTTATATCCACCAGCTCGGCCAGTGCCTTTTTCGTCATAGGCCTGTTTATAGCATCAAAGGGTATCTCCTCAGGCACTATCTCCCTGAAGATGACACGGCCCACCGTGGTGTCGACCAGGTTGTCTCCCATCTTCACCTTGATCCTTGCATGTATGGAGACCTCTCCTGCATCGAGCGCTGCCCTTACCTCTTCAGGTCCGAAGAAGACCATGCCTTCTCCCTTGGATCCAGGCCTTTCCCTGGTCAGGTAATACACGCCAAGCACAATATCCTGTGTTGGCACTATAATTGGCTTGCCATGGGCAGGTGATAGTATATTATTCGTTGACATCATCAATACCCTGGCCTCCACCTGTGTCTCTATGCTCAGAGGTACGTGAACCGCCATCTGGTCACCGTCGAAATCAGCATTGAATGCTGGGCATACAAGTGGATGTAATTGTATTGCCTTGTTCTCTATCAGCACTGGTTCAAAGGCCTGTATACCTAGTCTGTGCAAGGTAGGTGCACGATTTAGAAGCACGGGGTATTCCTTGACGACCTCTGCAAGGCATTCCCAGACCTCGGGGGTCTCTTTCTCAACCATCCTCTTTGCACTTTTTATCGTGGTTACAAATCCCTTCTCTCCAAGCTTGTGGTATATAAACGGCTTGAAGAGTTCAATAGCCATCTTCTTGGGCAAGCCGCATTGATGGAGTCTCAACTCTGGCCCGGCTGTGATAACGGTACGACCTGAGTAATCAACTCTTTTACCTAATAGATTCTGCCTGAAACGACCCTGTTTGCCCTTAAGCATGTCTGAAAGGGATTTGAGCGGTCTCCTGTTCGCACCAGTTATAACCCTGCCGTGCTTGCCATTATCAAACAAGACGTCAACCGCCTCTTGCAACATACGCTTCTCGTTTCTCAGGATTATGTCAGGGGCATTGAGTTCCATGAGCCTTTTGAGACGGTTATTCCTGTTTATTACCCTCCTGTAAAGGTCATTGAGATCCGACGTTGCAAACCTACCGCCGTCCAAAGGCACAAGGGGTCTCAAGTCTGGCGGGAGTACAGGTATTACCTTAAGTATCATCCAAGATGGATCCTGCCATGGCTTAAGGTAATCTATCTCGTCATGAGAAAGGTGTCTTGAGTCAACCAGCCTCTCAATCACGTCGTTTATGGCAGGAATCACCTTCTTCTTTGCGCTGAAGTCCTGTGCTTCTTCCCATTGCTTCGTTATCCTGCGACACTCGCTCAAGATCTCTCCAAGTACCCTCCTGAACTGCTCGTCCTTTTCGAGGTGAAACCTGTCCTCCACGAAGGAATTTAGGTCATCCGGCTCTATACCCTTGAAGGCATTAACCATGCGCAGCCTCTTGGCAAGCTTTTTCTTCTTTGCCTCGCTCTTGGTGCTCCTCATCTCCTCTCTCAATCTGACAGAGAGACTCATGATATCTATTTCATCCACCAGTTCATTTATGGCCTCTGCCCCCATCTTGGCGACGAAGCTGCCTATACCGTACCTGTCAATTGCATTCCTGTACTTATCTTCTGAAAGGAGTTCACATTTCTTGAAGGGCGTATCCTTTGGATCAACAACTATGTAGCTCTCGAAGTAGAGTACCCTCTCCAGTTCCCTTATGGTAAGATCAAGAATACCGGCCAGCCTGCTAGGAAGACTCTTGGCAAACCATATATGCGCCACGGGTGACGCCAGTTCTATATGTCCGAGCCTTTCCCTTCTCACCTTTGAGTCGATAACCTCCACCCCGCACTTCTCACACACAACACCCCGGTGTTTCATTCTCTTGTACTTTCCGCACAGACATTCGTAGCTCTTTATGGGCCCGAATATCCGGGCACAGAAAAGGCCATCTCGCTCTGGTTTGAACGTCCTGTAGTTTATGGTCTCAGGCTTCTTGACTTCGCCGTAAGACCACTCTCTTATCTTTTCCGGTGAGGCAAGGCCTATCCTCACTGCCATGTAGTTCGAGGGGTTTTTAGGTTTCTCAAAATAACTATATAGATCTTCCAATTTTACCCTCCCCTGGTATTGTTAAACTTTCTTCCCTCATCCCTGGCCCTCTATGAGTTTTATGTCCAGTCCGAGGCTCTTAAGCTCCCTTGTCAGCACGTTGAAAGACTCTGGTATGCCTGGCTCGAGCTCATGCTGGCCTTTTACTATGGACTCGTACATACGTGTCCTACCTGTTACATCATCCGACTTTACCGTGAGGAACTCTTGCAGGGAATAGGCGGCGCCGTAAGCCTCTATCGCCCACACCTCCATTTCACCAAGGCGTTGTCCACCGAACTGTGCCTTACCACCTAGCGGCTGCTGGGTGACCAGAGAATAAGGGCCAATCGACCTGGCATGTATCTTGTCATCCACAAGGTGATGCAATTTAAGCATGTACATAACACCTACGGTTACGTCTGCATCAAAGGGCTGCCCTGTCCTGCCATCATAAAGTGTTACCCTGCCACTGTTCTTTATGCCCACCTTATCCATAAGATCCTTAATATCTTGCTCTTTTGCAGAGTCAAACACAGGTACTGCAACATGCAACCCCTTTGCAGCAAGTTCCTTAAGCAAATCCATAAGTTCCTCTTTAGAGGCCTTATCTATCAAGGCTGATACCTTCCTTGATTTATATATGTCTTTAAGAAAGGATCTTATTTCTTTTACGGGCGTATTCTTCTCTAAGAGGGTGTTTATTGCATCTGAAACACCATGCGCAGCCCATCCAAGGTGTGCCTCCAGTATCTGCCCGACATTCATCCTGGAAGGCACGCCCAATGGATTCAACACGATGTCCACGGGCATACCATTCTCAAAGAACGGCATGTCTTCCTCTGGCAAGATCCTTGATATAACTCCCTTGTTCCCGTGCCTGCCCGACATCTTGTCTCCAACTGAGAGCTTACGTTTAATTGCCACATAAAGTTTTACCATCTTGTTGACACCGGGCGGCAGGTCATCGCCCTCCTTGAGTCTTTCTATCCTTGAGTCATAGAGCCTTTCCACGAGCAGTCTCTGCGCATCAAGCCTTGATATTATTTTCTCAACAGCTGCCTCTACTTTTTTACCGTCCTTGACACGTATGTCCCCCATGTCCTCTATACCGAGCTTATCAAGAAGTTCCTTGGTTATTTTGGCACCGCTTTTAGCCAGTATATCGTCACCCAAGTGGCTGAGGAGAGGGGAAGAAAGAACCTTGCCTACGAGGAGTTTTTCGAGATTTTTCCTTGCCGCTGCATTGATTATCTTTATCTCGTCGATCTTATCCTTCTCTATCTGTTCTATCTCCCTCTGCTCTATCTCTTCTGACCTCTTGTCTTTTTCTTGGCCCCTTCTCGTGAATACCCTTGCATTTACCACAACACCCTCTATACCAGGTGGAACCCTCAGGGAACTGTCCTTTACATCGCTGGCCTTTTCTCCAAATATTGCCCTAAGTAATTTCTCCTCAGGGGAGAGCTGTGTCTCACCCTTTGGGGTGATCTTGCCAACAAGAATGTCTCCGGGCTTAACCTCTGCCCCTATCCTGACAATCCCCGCATCATCAAGGTCCTTGAGTGCTTCTTCTCCCACATTGGGTATGTCCCTGGTGATTTCTTCACTACCTAGTTTGACATCTCTTGCCATCACCTCGAATTCTTCTATGTGCACGGATGTATAATAATCACCCTTAACCACGTTCTCATTTATCAATATAGCGTCTTCGTAGTTGTATCCGCCCCAAGGCATAAAGGCCACGACAAGATTTCTTCCAAGGGAAAGTTCTCCGCCGTTTGTTGCAGGACCGTCTGCTATAATATCTCCCCTGGACACCCTATCTCCTTTTCTCACCAAAGGCTTCTGGTTAAACGAGGTATTCTGGTTTGCCCTCTTGAACTTGTACAGCTTGTATATGTCTACGCCTGTATCATCCTCACTATCACTCATTTCGTCAGCTATTACCACTATCCTGCTACCATCCACATCCCACACAGTACCGTCCCTCTTTGCAATTACGCAGACACCGGAATCCCTGGCCACCACCTTTTCCATGCCAGTTCCAACCAGGGGCGGTTCTGGAAACAGAAGGGGGACCGCCTGCCTCTGCATGTTGGATCCCATGAGCGCTCTGTTTGCATCGTCGTGTTCCAGGAACGGGATAAGGTTGGCTGATACACTAAACAGCTGGTTGGTTGCAACATCCATGAGTGAGACTTTTTCCCTTGGTACAATACCGTACTCTCCGTTCTTCATGCGGACACGTACCATGTCCGCCTTGATCCTGCCTTTAGAGTCCGTGGGCTCTGTGGCCTGGACAATGACCTCGTTGTTTTCTTCCATTGCACTTAAGTAACGAATATTATCCGTTACCACACCGTCTTTCACCTCATAGTACGGAGTCTCTATGAAGCCGAATTCATTGACCCTTGCATAGGTGCTCAAGGATACTATCAGGCCTATGTTTGGCCCCTCAGGCGTCTCAATCGGACATATACGACCGTAGTGAGACGGGTGTACATCCCTGACCTCAAAAACAGCCCTTTCCCTTGTGAGCCCCCCTGGCCCCAGGGCCGAGAGCCTTCTCTTGTGGGTTATTGCAGACAGGGGATTTGTCTGATCCATGAACTGGCTCAGCTGACCAGAACCAAAGAACTCCCTTACTACCGCGCTTATAGGCTTGGGATTGATAAGGTTGTTTGGCATCATGGTCTCAACATCCTGCAGGCTCATCCTTTCCTTAATGGCCCTTTCCAGGCGCACCAGGCCTATCCTGTACTGGTTTTCCAGGAGTTCCCCAACGGCACGAACCCTCCTGTTAGACATGTTGTCTATGTCATCCACTTCCCTGTTTGGTCTGCCATCCTTGAGCTCAAGCAGGTACTTGATGGTAAGGAATATATCTTCCTTGCGGAGGATGGTCGTATCCAAGGGTACATCCTTGTCATCTATCCCAAGTTTTCTGTTTATCTTTAGCCTTCCGACTTTTGAAAGGTCATAGTAGTTCGGGTTAAAGAAAAGATTGTTAAAGTAGGTCTCAGCAATCTCAAGGGTTGGTGGATTAGAAGGTCTTAATCTTTTGTATATCTCCAGTATGGCATCCTCAGCAGTATCTGTCTTATCCAGGGCAAGTGTACTGGTAAGAGAAGAGCTATAATTTATGTCATCCACGTATATTGTGAATATCTCCTTGATACCTGCATCGCGTATCCTCTCCAGGGTCTCCTCTGTTATGGTCTCGTTGGCATCCACAATCACCTCGCCAGTGCTGAGATTAACAGCGTCCTCGGCAAGGATCTGGCCTATAAGCTCAGTTTCCTCGATAACAGCAGGCTCAACTTCCCTGCCATCCAGTTTCTTGATAGCACTGGCCGTTATCTTTCTGCCAGCCTTTACTATGGTCTCACCACTATCCTTTACCTTTATATCTGTCTCTGCCCTTAGTCCCTTTGCCTGTTCTATATCAATGTGCCTTAGCACCTTGTCCTTTTCAAAGGTGTACCTGTTCTTGAGATAGTACATTCCAAGAATTTCCTGGTTTGTATAGCCCATTGCCTTCAATAGGACGGTTGCGGGCATCTTCCTTCTACGGTCTATCCTAAGGTATAGAATCCCCTTTGCATCAAACTCGAGGTCGATCCAGGATCCCCTGGTAGGTATTATCCTGGCCGTGTACAGGAGCCTTTGACCTGCCTGCGACTTGACCTCGGCCTTGTCAAAAAAAAGACATGGGGAACGATGGAGCTGGTTTACAATGGCCCTCTCAGTACCGTTTATAATAAAGGTACAGTTCGGTGTCATCAGTGGTATCTCCCCGAAGTATACCTCCTGTTCCTTTATGTCCCTTATGCTCTGATTTCCG
>QMLJ01000009.1 GCA_003643935.1 Deltaproteobacteria bacterium
GCCAAAACTGACTTGTCCTCTATGCTTTCCGATATGCCTATGCTGTCAATCCTGATGCCCATGCCTGTTCCTCCTTTTGTGATGTTGGCCTCTAGGCATACGCAGCCTGGGCCACGTTTTCTTCCTGCCTCTGTCCCTCCGCGGCCATTATCCTCTCTGGAAGGTCGTCTAGGGTATATTTCGCAACCCCGAGGTTGATACCCGATGCCTGTACACCAAACAGTATATGATCTCCTGACCTTATCGCACCATTCTTGATGTGGTCCCATAGTGCTACAAAATGGGCTGTGGATGCAGTGTTACCCCTGTTGGCCACGTTGAACACAGTGTTTTTCATGGTACATACATCGGACCCGGTCCAGTTGTTTATAAGTTGCATGGTTGTTGTTATTGCCCTTGTGGCGGTCTGGTGCATTATATAGTGATGGTACGATGCCTTCTCCCAGTTGGTCCCTTTTACAGCCCTGCCTATGTGCTCTGAGGTGAGACCAATGGCAATTGCATGTATCTTTGAAGAGTCTGTTTCCATGACATAGCCTTCATTACCCTTTTCACTGGGCTTGCCTATGCAAAGGTCGCAGTACTCGGCAACAGTGAACAGCTCCATCTCGTGGAACCCTAAGCCCGGCCTTTCGCTGGCTTCAAGTATAACGGCTGCACCTGAATCACCGACGGTAAGGCTTGCAAACTGTGGATCCACGCTGTTGGTAATCTCTTTCTGCGCATTCATTGCGAGGTGAGTTATGTACTCACCGCTTACCACCATGCCCCTCTTTACAACGCCTGCCTTTATAAAGGCATCCATTACATTTACAGCGGTGAACATACCGGCACATGCATTGGACACGTCAAAGGTAGTGGCATTCTTGAAGTTGAAGTGTTTTGCCAGCTGAACAGCGGTTGAAGGTTCGTAATTTACCTTGAAATGGGGACCGTTGAACCTGCATATGTTTGCGCATATGACCATGTCCATGTCTTCTGCAGAATAGCGCGAGATCTCCAGGCACTTTTCAACCGCCTTTATAGCAAGGTCTATCGAATATTCGCCTGTCTCGTCACCAGCGCAGGCCCTCTCCTTTATCCCCGTGAGTTCCTCTATGTCAACTGCAGGCTTGACTCTGCACCCGTCAACAAGTTCCTTTGTGGTAAGCCGACCTGCAGGAAAATACACACCCAAGTTCTCAATAACCGTCTTTGTAGCCATAACACCTTCCTCTTTTCTCTTGGTTGTTGTTTGTAGTATATAGTATTTATACTTTCCTTCTAAACGTTTGCTAGATGAGTACTAGTTTAAACCTAGCAATGTATTTTTTTTGTCTGGTTAAGGAGGAAAATATGTTCGCTTCTTCTTGGGAAATAATGTATAATATAAAAGTAGTATTGTAGTGGACTGTGGAGCAAAGGTATAGAAGTTCCCGGTATTGCTTGGATAGTGTTGATTCTTTGATGGTCGTCTTTGTTCTGATTGGTTTGTAAAGTAAAATATATTTAAAATTTAATATAAAGTGAAAGGAGATAGGTATGGGAGAAATCTACGGAGGTCATCTTGTTGTAAAGTATCTAAGAGAGGTCGAAGGTGTGTCAACTGTCTTTGCCTTGTCAGGTGGTCATATAGACAGGATTCTTGACGGTTTTTACGAGTATAACATGAGGGTTATTGACGTGCGGCATGAGCAGGCTGGGGTCATGATGGCGCATGCCTGGTCTATATTCGGGGACCATCCCGGTGTTTGTCTCGTGACAGCTGGTCCTGGATTCACAAATTCTCTCACCGGTCTCATAAATGCATCCCTTGACAATGTACCGCTTGTGCTGTTGTCAGGCACGGCCCCTATAAGGGACTGGGATAAGGGGGCTCTCCAGGAGATGAACCAGTCGGACATGGTGAGGTCCTATGTCAAGTGGTCAGGCCTTTGCCATGACATAAAGAGAATCCCAGAGTATCTGGCAAAGGCCTTTAGGATAGCAGTCTCTGGCCGTCCAGGGCCTGTTTTCCTGGAGCTTCCACCCGATGTGCTCAATATAAAGGTAGATGAGTCAGAGGTTGTATATCCAGGTAAGGGGACCACACTGCGTGCATGCATGCCTGATCTGGACAGTATAAAGGAAGCTGCATCACTCATAAACGCAGCTGAAAAGCCGTTTCTTATAGGTGGCAGCGGTATCGGTTACAGCGATTGCGATAAAGAACTGGCAGAGTTTATAGACAAGACAGGGATACCATTCATACTCTTGGACAACGGTAGGGGAGCGCTACCGGACGATCATCCATTATCCCTTTGGGATGGTGGACAGACCGCGATATTAACAGCACTCTCCCAGGCAGACCTGGTCATAACATTAGGCCTCAGGTATAACTGGCTTCTCCTGTTCGGGGAGGGTTTCCCACAGGCAAAGCATGTCAGGGTTGATATAGACCCTGCAGAGATTGACAGGAACAGGGCCGCTGACGTGGGCCTTGTTGGTGACGTGGGTCTTGCACTTAAAGCACTCAATCTGGAGGTAAAAAACAATAAACACGAAGGGTGGGTTAAAGGCCTCAAGGATGCATACTTGCCCTTGGCCCAGGAAGAGATAAATTTAAGGGACAAACCGAGTGATCCCATACACCCTGCAAGGCTTGTTGAACTGGTAAGAAAGGCAGCTGGTGATGACGCCATATATATTGTGGATGGCGGTGACATATCCTACTTCGGCCTTATGGGGCTAACTGCAAAGGAGAAATCAGGTGTTATCGGCTCTGCAAGCGGGCTATTCGGATGTCTAGGGACCGGTGTTCCCTTTGGTATAGGTGCAAAGCTTGCCAGGCCTGATAAGAAGGTCATTGTATTGAGTGGAGATGGTTCCTTTGGCCTTAATGCTATGGAATTTGATACAGCCGTTCGCCATGGCATACCCATTGTGTGTGTAATATCCAATGATAAGTCGTGGGGGATGATAAAGCATGGGCAGGAGCTAGTATATGGCGGTGACAGGCTTGTCTGCTCTGAACTCGGAGAGGTACACTACGAGAAGGTGGTAGAGGGACTTGGTGGATACGGGGAGTTTGTAGACAGAGATGAGGAAATCATACCTGCTGTAAAAAGGGCTATTGAATCAGGTAAGCCTGCATGTATTAATGCGCTCACTGACCCAACGGTTACAAGCCCCGCAACCCTTATCTTTGTGGATTCCTTGAAGATGGAGTGATATTGTGAAGGCACTACAGTTTTCGGTATCCATACCAAAGTTCATAGCCCTGAAAACGCTTGGACTCTTGAACAAGCGTTTTTACTATGACAGTCCCATTGCAACCATAAAGCTAAAGGAAATTCCTGAGCCAAGTTTACCAGCTGATGACTGGGTCAAGATAAAGACTTATATGTGCGGGCTTTGCGGGAGTGATGTCAACCTCGTGTTCCTTAAAGATTCGCCATCTGCATCGCCTTTTACCTCTTTTCCCTGTGTGCTGGGCCATGAGCTGTGTGGGGAGGTAGTAGAGATAGGTAAGGAAGTAAATGGGATAGGTATAGGCGACTTTGTTACTGTTGCGCCGCATCTCAATTGCCCTACAAGGGGGATATCACCGGAATGCAAGGCGTGTCAGGCAGGAAGACCTGCCAACTGCGAGAACTTTGCAAAGGGAAATCTAGCCCCCGGTATGTTTACGGGCATATGCAAGGATATAAACGGTGGATTTGCACCATACCTTGTCGCACACAAAACCCAGGTGTTCAAGCTCCCAGAAGGCGTGAGCCCTTCTTCGGGTGCCATGATAGAGCCCTTGTCTGTGGCTATACAGGCGGTATTAGATAACATGCCTAATGATAATGACAACGTACTTGTAATAGGAGGTGGGGTTATAGGCAACCTGGTCGTGCAGACGATAAGGGCCTTGGGCATAGGTTCAAGGATAACGGTTGTAGAACCCTCAAGGTTCCATGCTGAGTTTGCCAAGGATAAAGGTGCAGATGATATAGTAGTGGGTGGGGATATATATGCCGAGACCGTCAGGATAGCAGGAGCAATACCATACACGCCTATGATGGGCGAGAAGATACTCATAGGTGGATTCACCAAGATATTTGATACAGTTGGAAGCTCTCGTACTGTGAACAAAGCACTCAGGGTACTTGGATTCCAGGGCGTACTGAGCATAGTGGGTATAAGTGACATGCTCAAGTTTGACCCTACGCCCTTATGGCTAAAGCTGCAGACGGTAAAGGGAGTATACGGTGCAGGATACAATAATTTCAGGGGTAGAAGGGAACATGCCTTTGATACAGCCATATCACTCGTGGAGCATGGTAAGATAAGGCTAGACGAAATGGCCACGCACAAGTTCAAGCTGGAAGAATACAAAGAAATGATAGAGGTGAACATGGATAAGCCGGGTAACAGGGCCATAAAGACCATGGCTAGTTTCCTGGAGGGGTGAACATGAATGTTCTTGTCACCGGTGCGAGTGGTTTTATTGGTTCTTTCCTAGTAGAGAGATTACTTGAAGAGGGCATAAGTGTCCGTGCTTTAGTACTTCCTGGTGAGGACTCGGGTGCCTTGAGGCAGAAGGGTGTTGATGTATACTATGGTGACCTCAGGGTTCCGGGTGATATAAAAGGTCTGTGCAAGGATATTGATATCGTGTATCACCTTGCAGGTAGGGTTACTGACTGGGGGGCAAGAAGCGATTTCTACCTTGCCATATACTCTGCAACAAGGAATCTCCTGGAAGAGTCAAAGGGTAAAGTCAAAACGTTTGTCTACATTAGTTCCATTGCTGCATGCGGGCTCGGAAGGCACTTGCTTGGGCAGAAGGAAGACGATGCATGCTTCAAGACCGGAGTGCCTTACGGAGATGCAAAGCTGGATACTGAAAGGCTCGCCTTTACATACCATGCCAGGAGGTATTTTGACTTGACGGTTGTGAGGCCTGCCAATGTCATAGGCCCTGGTAGCGTTTGGGTCAAGGACATAGTGGATAGGTTTAATACCATGTTTGTGCCACTTATAGACCACGGTATACATAGTGGAAGCTTCGTGTACGTGGAGAACCTCGTGGATGGCATAGTGCTTGCCGGTACAAGGGATATATCGAAAGGCCGTATATACCATTTCCGCGATGATTGGGATGTGACCTGGAAGGGGTATCTTTATGATCTGGGGGCAATTGTGGGTAAGAGTCCCAGGTCAAATCTTTCCTTTTCCTTGGCTTGGCACCTTGGGTCTTTTATGGAAAGGATATTGACTCCTATGGGAATAAGGCCACCCATAACAAGGCTTGCTGCGGGTGCCATGGGAAGGAATAACGACGTAGACACACAGAGAGCAAGGACAGAGCTCGGGTGGAAGACTAGAATAAGCTACGAGGATGCCATGGAGAAGATAAGAAATTGGGTTTCACTTAAGCTACTCAAGGGTGAAGGACATGGCCTTGATTAGAAGGCCTGGTGAGTGTTGGTTGCACTTGCATAACCAGCACTGTCCATGTATTTTTCGTAGATGGCTCTATCCATTTCTTTTGATGCCCTTTTGAGCAGGGACTTCCTGAAGTGTACACCTACAATGACCATGCGTACTGCCTCGCCGAATGTTTTAGGATTGATTAATATGCTTCTTAAAAGGAGTTTCCAGTAAACCAAGCGCATGTTGGCCTCATTCATTATGCCTATGCGCCATATGCTTTTAAAGAAGGCTATAATGCTATATGCGGTAATCTTAGATACAGTCTTTTGCTTGTAGTTCTTTAAGAACGTAATACACCTTTCATAGTAAGCCCTTGGCGAATATATGGTCTCGAGCACCCTTTGATAGCCTTGTTCAAGTTTTTCCCTGTCCATGACAGGTATAAAATTGAGATGGCCATCCGTGTTATTACCCGTGCTCTCCGACAAGAGCCTACCCTGTGCCTTCATTCTCTTGTATAGCTTTGTACCGGGCAATACCTCTAATAAGCCTACCATTGCTATTGTTATACCGCTTTTCTGGATAAAATCTATCTGCAGGTCGAAGATCTCGTCAGGATCGCTGTCAAAGCCGATGATGAACCCCCCCATAACCTCCATGCCGTTTTTCTGAAGGGTCCTTACAGCACTGACAAGGTCCTTGTTCATGTTCTGCACCTTGTGTGCCTCTTTCAGGCTTTCTTTTACAGGTGACTCTATACCCACGAAGACCTTGTTGAACCCGGCAGATGCCATCAGGTGCATAAGCTCCGGATCGTCTGTAAGGTTTAAAGAGGCCTCGGTGAAGAAGTGGAAAGGCCTGCCATGGGAGGCCATCCACTTTATAAGCTCTCTTAGCATGGCCTTTGCCTTTGGCTTTATGCCTATGAAATTATCGTCAACAACAAAGACAGAACCTCGCCAGCCCCTTGAGTAAAGGGCGTCTATCTCATGAATGAACTGCTCTGTTTTCTTTGTCCTCTGCTTTCTCCCGTTAAGGAGGGTTATATCGCAGAACTCGCAATCAAAGGGGCAACCCCTTGAGAACTGTACCAGCATAGAGTCATAGTCATTCATGTCTATGAGTTCCCATGCAGGTACTGGAGTAAGCTTCAGATCTGGTTTCTCATCAGAACTGTATACGCGCTTTGCCCTGTTCATGGATAGGTCTTTAAGGAATTCCGGGAAGGTTATCTCTGCCTCGTTGAGCACAAGGTGGTCTATAAGGCTGAATTCGTCATCCGAGGTGGTAAAGTATGGCCCGCCTGCAACTATCTTTACACCGAACTCCCTGCATCTTCTAACCACGTCCCTAACAGATGCCTTTTGCACGATCATGGCACTTATAAATGCATAATCAGCCCACATTAGGTCTGCGTCTTCGAGTGGCCTTACATTCATATCCACGACCCTCTTTTCCCAGGAGCCAGGTGACATGGCGGCAACCGTAAGCAGACCAAGGGGAGGGAATGCAGCCTTCTTAGATGTGAATCTTAGTGCGTGTTTAAAACTCCAAAACGTGTCTGGTACCTCTGGATATATGAATAAAGCCTTCATGACTAACTCCTCCTTGTCCAAACAGGAAAGGCATTAATTTACAATCTGTTTATAACAGGTCTTGCACGGATGAGGTGTAAAACTACCGAAAACAGTATGTGAAAGTTATGTAAAGATGTCTTGTGTTGTGATTCACATGATAAATAGTGTATATCGTGGAGAACTTAGAGAGGTAAGTTTATAGACATGAGCAAGTATACCTTAAAATGCCTTTTTGTAGACCTGGATTCGAGGTCGGTAAGATTTGAACAAGTACCGCAGGACATATCGCTTAAATACATCGGAGGCCGGGGCATAGCCACACACCTGCTAGGACTTAATCCCATGCTTAAGGCCGGGGAACCCGAGACACCCCTTATATTCTCTGCCGGGCCTCTTACAGGCTCGCGCCTGCCATCTACCGGACGCATGAGCATAAGCTCTTTTTCTCCACTTACAAATACCATAACAAGTTCGTCCGTGGGTGGAAACCTCGGCATACAGATGAGGATGGCAGGCCTGGATGTCATACACATAACAGGCAAGTCAAGAAACAAGCTGGTACTCTGCATACAGGACAGGGATGTCAGTTTTGAGGATGTAGCCCTTGGAGAAGATACCCCGCTACAAGAGGTCTTCTTGAAGCTCAGTTCCAGGGGGTCTGTTGCCGCAGTGGGTAGTGCAGGTTTTCATGGCTGTCTGTTTGCTTCTATCATGGTGGATGGTGCATATGCCGCAGGCAGGGGAGGCCTGGGTTATGTAATGGCATCAAAAAACCTTGTTGCAGTTACGGTAAGAGGTAGCCACAGGCCTGGTGTGGGGGATAGGTATATGGAGGGCATAACCACAGAAGATATCCTGCGCCTATTTGATGCATCCCCTGCAATAATGGGCGTCTCCGGTATTCACAGGTACGGAACAGTGTCTCTAGTAGACCTTATGGCATCTAGGCGCATGATGCCGACTGCCAATTTCAGGAAGACCTTTTTCGAACAATACAGGGCATTTTCTGCATCTCGGATAGTATCTACTTTTAAGGCAACCCACAATGGCTGCTATGCATGCCCTATAAGGTGCAAGCTTAAAAGCGATGGCGGCAAGGAACTACCCGAGTTCGAGACCGTATCTCACTTTGGGGCGCTAAACGAGAATGCAGACCTCATGTCCATAATAGAGGCCAATCGTATATGCAATGAGGTAGGCATGGACACGATAACAGCTGCTTCCACCATTGCCTGCCTTGCCGAGATAAGGGAAAAGAAATACACCGGGGACACACTTGTCGGCAAGGTGAAAGAAATGGCATCGGGAAAGGGCCTGGGCGAGCTCTTGCAAATGGGTTCAAGGAGACTTGCAGAGGAGTTGGGCCAGCCAGGCACATCCATGAGCGTTAAATCCATGGAGATACCTGCCTATGACCCAAGGGGAGCATACGGGATGGCATTGGGTTACTGCACGTCCACAAGAGGGGCATGCCACCTAAGGGCATACCCTATATCGCACGAGATACTGAGAAGGCCCGTGGCAACAGACAGGTTCAGCTTCCAGGGCAAGGCAAGGATTATCAAGATAGCCGAGGACGTAAATGCCGTCATAGATTCCATGGGTGCGTGCAAGTTTGCCTTCTTCGGTGCATCCATGGAGGAGTATGCCTTGGGCATGAAGGCTGTGACAGGGCTGGACATAGAGCCTCAGGACCTTATAACAATAGGCGAAAGGATATTTACCCTTGAGAGATACATAAATTGCCAAAGGGGCTTTGCGAAAGAGGACGATTTCCTGCCAGCCAGGTTCTATAAAGAACATGGCACACCCGGCCCTGGCCTGGAGATTCCCCCTATTGAAAGGGCATTATTTAAGGAGACACTTGAAAGGTATTACAGGGTGAGGGGGTGTTCTCCCGATGGTGTGCCCACTGAAAAACGGCTGAAGGAGCTTGATATTATATGATGGAGACCATAGAAAAATACCTTGGTAAGCTCGTGGCCCAGGGTTTGGTTGATAGTAGTGAGGATGCATCACTGTTCTCTATGGATGACAGGATATACTCTAAGGATGAGAACATACCGCAGATTGTGGAGTACCTGTTCAAGACTCTTAACATAACCAGCCTTATCATTGCGAGGCCCTCAAGGCTTATCCTAAATATAATAGGTGAGCTTAAAAAGGTGTGTCCTGATAGAATAGCACCTAAGGACAGCGAGAGTATCACCTTTATACATGATATACCTGTGTTACAGGACATGGACAGCAAGACAATTGCTACTGCCCTTAAGAGACGCAAGGGTTGTATTGCAACGGATGGATCCATAATTGCGACAGGTAGCATTACACTCGAACAGGCATTTGTTGTTTTCAGCTCCATATGCTTTGCCTTGTTTGTAAAGTATTTCTCTGATGTCCTTAATTCACTCGGCGGCTCACATGGTAACGTACATGACGAATGTACTGTAATTGAACCATCATCAACGATACTCGGCATGATAGGCCCGCCAGGGCCTATAAGGAGGCCGTCCTTGGTAATACCGGAATCAGAGTATGATGTCATATCCACCAAGGTAGACACGGGAAAGGCCACGGTTGAAAGTGGGCTTGTTGATTCATTTTTTGGAAATATTTCTTACACCTTGGATGACTATATGTACATTAGCCAGACCGCAGCTGCCCTGGACGAACTGGAGGGTCTTATAGACAAGGTAGCCCTTGATGGATCATCCACGAATGATATCACGTCTTCCTCGGAGATGGGCTCACACCTTAGAATACACGAGCTGACCCTGGATAGGGCCATACTACATGGACACCCCAAGTTCTCAGTTATAATGTCCATGTATGGCAAACCCATGGAACTCGGTGAGAAGAGATACCTAGGGGATATACCCGTGGTGTATGGCAGGGTAGGGGCAGGTAAGAAAGGCCTCGTACATGTCTTGCCTCCTGCAATGCAGGAATCTCGTGCAGCCATAGCATATGGCCACGGCACATTCACGAGCGGCAGTGAGAGCTTCCTGGATGCGTTTGATAAGATGCTTTACATTGAAAATGCGTGCTTTGAGATGTTAAAAGGGCTCCTCTCAATATAAGCTGTTAACAACAATGCCTGATGCCATGGCCATAAGAGGCCGGGATACAAATCAGAACCTGTAGGTTGTGCACCCTACCTGTATTCCTGAACCCACGCCTATTATCAGTGCATTGTCCCCATTCTTGGCAAGACCATTATCAGTTAGGTGGCCAATAGCACTGGGTAAGGATGTATTAAACAGGTCAGAATCTCGCCTTGCCACGTTTACCATCCTTGAGCTTTCAATACCCAAGAACTCACCAAGGGCGTCCACAAACCCGGGAGATATCTGCTGCGGTACTATCCAGTCAAAGTCATCCATGCGTAGTTTTTCCCGGGTAAGGAATTCCTCCAGGCCCCTGGAGATGGCATCCAGGTATATGTTTTCTATGTCAGGAGATTTCCTGAACATCATGGTAAGCCTTTTGTTCTTAAAGGAGATAAATGATTCATAGGTATCCTGTAACTCTGCAAATGTCCTGAAGTAAAACGGTCCGAAACCAGAATCATTTCTCCCGTTTTTGCCAAGTATCATAGCGGCACCGGACAGAATGAATCCGCTATTATCACTTTTTTCATTCATTTCATAATCAATCACATCTCCACTTACTATTAGGCCTGCCTTGACCCTACCTGCATCCGCCATTGCATCGACCACCTGGCATGCATTGAGAAAACCCATTGCCCCGTTTAGAAGGTCAAAGGATAGTGTCTTAGGTTCGGAACTGTCTTCCTTATCATGGTTGATACCAAGGTCGTTCTGTACAAAGCTGGCAAATGCTGGCTCACAGAAATAGTTGTCCCTGTATACAGATACGTTTATAAGCACACCGATATCTTCCTTTTTGTACGCAGAGTTTTCTATGCATGGCATGGCTGCCTTTCTTATAAGTTCAAGGGAAGTTGTAGTTGACCCGCTGTTATCTTCAAACCTTCCTATGGATGAAATCTTCACACTCATGTCTGTCCCTTCCTTTCCTTGTTTATGTTAAGAAGCGCTTGCTA
>QMLJ01000010.1 GCA_003643935.1 Deltaproteobacteria bacterium
ATCTGGCATAACCTTAAACAGGATAATAGACCTCATCTCAGGCATTAACCGGGACATCCCCCTTGGTTTTACAAAGAGCAAGGAGGAATATTATAGTATAACATACTATGGTGAAAGGGACAGTGTCAGTGAGCTTAAGGACCTCACCATCTCTCCCAACGTAAAGCTGGGTAATATTGCTACCATACGCTGGGAGTACAAGAAGAGGTTTTCTGCATACCTAGGTAATGGCAGGCCAGCCATCGCCATATCTGTACAGAGGGCACCTGGTGGTAGCGTCCTTGCCACGAGCAAAGCTGCAAGGAAGATAATAAAAGGCCTCAAAGAACGCTACAAGAACATACGCTTCAAGCTTACAGACACCCAGAGAATCGTTATAGACACAGCAAACAGGAACATGCTGGATGCACTCAGGGATGCCATAATATTCACGCTCATTGTGATTCTTATATTCCTTGGCAACTTTAAGGCTATGCTTGCGGCCCTGGTATCCATACCCATGGTGTTCTTCTCAACAATGGCCATTACCTGGATGATGGGGGGCGAGCTTAATATAGTGATCTACACGGCCATCATCCTTGCCCTAGGCATGCTCGTGGACGATGCTGTGGTGGTACTGGAAAACATCGAGCGCCACTTGAGCTCTCTGAAAGAGGACCTTAACACGGCAGTGGTTCAAGGGACAAAGGAGGTTATAGCACCAGTGTTTGCAGGTACCATTGCCACCATATCCATTATGTTCCCTTTACTCTTTGTCGGCGATTTTCCCCAGAAGATATTTAGGCCACTTGTTGAGACACTCATAATTGCACTTATTGCATCTTATTTCCTGTCCATCACCTTTATTCCCAGTTTCTCTGCCTACCTCTATAGAAAAGGGGTCAAGAAATCAAGGATAGAACTATGGCTCGAATCCCTGTACCAGAGAAGTTTTGGCAGACTGGTAACCCCTTATGTATCGATCCTTGAGTACTCTCAGGGCAAAAGGGCTGTATTGAGAAAGACGGGCATAACCCTTGCTGTTGTCTTGCTGTTCCTTGTGAGCCTTAGGGGAATAATGCCTGTGATTGGAAGGGACCTTATGCCACCCATGGATACAGGCATCATAATGGCACATGTGAGGTTCAGCACTAACGAGACCGTTGATGAAGTTCTAAAGCGCATAAGGCCTTTTACAAAATGGCTACACAGCCAGAAGGAAGTGGTAATGAGCTCTATCGCCTTCGGTAGCGAACCGGGAGTGCTTTCCCTTGGTAAAGGATCTCTACCAACGGAAGCCACCATGAGTATAAACTGCGTGGACAGGTTCAAGAGAAAAAAGACCATATGGCAATTAGAGAACGAGATAAGGGATCACCTGGTGAGACTTAGAAACACAAAGGCAGTGGATGTCTACGACTTCGGGGCAACAGCCATGTCTAGCATAAAGGCACCTATAGACGTGAGGCTAATGGCAGAGGATTATAACATCCTACCTGGTGTTGCCAACGATGTGGCAAGACACCTTGAAAAGGTAAAGGGCCTTAAATCCATAAACACGAGCTGGGATAAGGACCTGACCGAGGTGAGGATAGATATCTATCCCAACAGGGCACTAGAGTATGGCCTAACCCCTGCCCAGGTTGCCTACCAGCTACCACTCAAGGGTTATCCCGTGACATTGAGTTCTAATCTGGTCTCCATGCAGACACAGTTTGTACGCCTGTACTTCACCTACCCATACGCTGAATCCGTTGATAGCCTGAGGCTAATACCCATACAAACCCCAAAAGGCCCAGTACCTCTTACTGCCCTGGCATCCATTCACTATGGCCTCACATCTGCCAAGGTGGAGAGAGATAACATGCTCTACAGCATTGATGTCAATGCCTACAGGGCAAGGAGACCTGTATCCATATTTACCTCTGATACGAATCATATCCTGAAAAAAGAAGTGGATACATCCGGTGTCGTGCTCAGCCAGGAGGGTGACATAAAACAGATGAAGGACAGTTTCACCAGGATGATTAAGGGCACAGGCATAGGTGTGGTATTACTTCTCATGGCGCTTATTGCCATATACCGTTCTGTGAGGATGGCGATTGTAATGATCCTGGTGCTACCACTTTCCATGATCGGTGCTGCATGGGCCATGCTCATATTCCATAAGCCTAGCTGCATGCCAAGTCTGGTAGGCATCATGCTTCTTTTTGGTATCATCATAAAGAACTCGGTACTGCTTATTGATTTCTACCAGGAATTCAGGAAGGAGGCAGGCCCGTTTGAAGCCGCCAAAGAGAGCGTAAGGATAAGGTTCAGGCCTGTGTTCATGACAGCATTTGGTACAATAGCAGGTATGATCCCCATTGCACTAGAATGGGCAGTGGGGCTTGAAAGGCTCTCCCCGCTTGCGGATGTTGCCATAGGTGGTCTACTCATAGGCACCATACTCACGCTTATATACGTGCCCATGTTTGCCTACTCCGTTGACACCGAGGATACTTAAGCATATTCTATATAAGAATGGGCAAGAGTAGCTAAAGGTACTATAATTATGCAAGATGTCACTAAATATCGGGCACTAGGGTATAGGGCAAAGGAGCTGTCAGCTTTCAGCTTAAATAAGGTGCCCAAGGTTAAAAAAGTATCACTTAGAAAATACGGGGAAAAGGTGATATGATACCTTATCGAGCATTGGTATCAGCTGCAGAAAATTGGGGGGATAGGACCATCTTTATCTTGGAAGATGGCCTGGAGATAAGCTTTGAAGCCCTTCTGGAACGTGTGAACAAGCTGGCTAGCGCGCTCGAGAAACGTGGTCTAGAAAAGGGAGATGTATTAGCTGTACTCCTCCCCAATTGTATCGAGTTTATTGAGCTCTACATCGCTGCAGGTTCTCTCGGCATGATATTCCAACCCATGGATATAAGATTCAGGGGGAAAGAACTTGCAAATGCACTGAAGTGGACAGATGCTAAGGTCCTGGCAGCTCACGCCATGGACGCAGAAAATATAGATTCCCTTGACCTGGACATAGAGATAAAGCTCCTTATAGGGGGTAAACACAAAGGATGGCAGGCATATGAAGGGTTTCTAGGTTCAGGCACATCGCCAAGGTATGAACCCGAGATGGATGAAGACATGGACAACAGCATGTTCATATTTACCTCTGGCAGTACTGGTGCCATAAAGTGTGTTCCTGTAACATGGCGGCAATTGGATTTCTTTCCGCAGGATCTAATGACCGTAACTGGCATAAATCCTGTTGACAGGGGTATCTCACTTGTGCCAATGAGCCATATCTCAGGCCCTATAGTGGTAAACCTGTGTCTTGTATCTGGCTCTTCATACATTATTACATCACGTTTCACACCCCTTGCCATTGTAGACATGATGGAAACCTTTAGGGTTACCTGGACGCACACGGTTCCGCCCATAGCGAGCCTCATTCTGAAAGGAATCTCCCGGGCTAGAGATCTCTCTAGTATGCGCTTTATAGCGCTTATGGGGACAAGCGTCTCTCCTCACATGCTCGTTGCCCTGGAACATGAAATACCATCAGTCAAGGCCATCCAGGGCTACGGTCTCACCGAGACCTCTCCACTTCTTACGCTACTGGACCTTGAACACCACGCTGACAAAAGAGGGAGCATAGGCAAGGCCTTACCCGGTTCAGAGATCAAGATCCTGGATGAATCCGGGCATGAGGTTGTTCCTGGTGAACCTGGAGAAATAGTTGTAAGTGGTGAGAGGATCTTCAAGGGTTATTACAAAGACCCAGGGCTCAGTGCATCTGTAATCAGGGATGGCTGGTTTCACACAGGAGATATAGCAAGGGTGGATAGAGAGGGGTTTTATTACCACCTCGGGAGAATGGATGATGTTATAAACGTGGGTGGGCTCAAGGTCTATCCCATTGAGATAGAGAACGCCCTCCTACAACACCCACTGGTCCAGGACTGCGTGGCTTATGGTATACCGGACAAGAAGCGCGGACATGTAGTGGCTGTCGATGTCGTTCCAAAGGGTCGACACAAACTAATCCATGCCGAACTTAGAAGATTCCTTCTTGGCCATCTTGCGGAATACAAGATACCAACCCATATCAGGCGCGTTAAAGAGATAAGATTAACCGCCACTGGGAAACCTATCCGTCGACCTAGGGCTCAGTAGAATGAATCTGCTTAAATACTGGGGCAGGGACATAGGGTGGCAACTCATCATAAGACTCCAGAAAAAGGTATACAGGACAGGAAACGTTACAAGCCTCTATCGTACAGCCGAATTACTCGGTTATACCGGCTACATCCTTCTCAGGTCAAGAAAAAGACTTATGATCTCGAACTTGAAAATGGTATTCCCAGACTGGGACAAGAGCAAGATCAGGGAAACTGCAAAAGACGCCGTAAGACACATGTCAAAAGGTTTTGCTGACCTATTTTACTATACAGAACACCCAGGACTGTTAAGAAAGCGTATCAGGTTGGAAAACCCAGAGATACTCGATGACATTCTGTCCACAAATAAAGGTTTCATAATTGCCACCGGCCACATAGGGGTATTCCCCTTTGTATGCATGCCTGTAGTGTGGAGGGATGTACCCCTGGGAGTGGTCGTGCGTGATCCCCATGACGAACGTGTTGCAAGACTATTCAGATCACAACGCTCCAGGCTGGGCATGATATCCATACCTGACAAACCATACCTGAGTGCAGCCAGGCATATATTCGAGATACTCCACGACGGTGGCGTGGTTATGTTCGCATTTGATATGTATCCAGGCCATGAACAGGGGATAGAGGTAGATTTCCTTGGTCGCAAGACCTTGATGTTCAGTGGTGTGGTACGCTCAGCGGCAAGTGCAAGGGTGCCAATACTCCCTGCATACATTATCCGCGACGCTGACGGCATCAATCATACCATGAGACTGGATGAACCTATGTCTGTGCCTGCTTCAGCCCGGCACAGGGATCACCCCCTTACCCGGGTGGCTCTACAAGAACTCAGCGAATGGCTTTCCCAGATAATAAGAATCTACCCCGAACAGTGGTGGTGGATACACAGGCGCTGGCGCGGGTGATAAAAAAAGAGGAACAAAGCTTTAGATTGGCTATCAGCTATCGGATTATTAACTGGTAACTGGCACCCGGCACCTTTGTCTTGGAAGTGTTACCCATGGCCTGACCTATTCAGCCTTATACCTTGTATCTTTTTTACTTTGCCCCTCTGTGCCTTTGTCCCTTTGTGCCTTACGCCATAAGCCTACATCTATATCAGTCCTGTGGTGAATTTGTACTCCCATTGCAAGAAAACCCAGTTCGCTTGCTCCCCTGATGCCAACCTCTTGGTGAACTCGCCAGGCCAAAAGTGTCCAAAGCCAACCTGTATCTGGGTGGCCTTTGTATAATCGTACCTGGCAACTATGTCAAATTCCTTGCCCACGTCATCGCCGGCCAGTCCTGTCTTATCCCTGTATGCCTTAGGGTTAAGAGACCATCCGTCCTTGTCTTCAGCAAGCCAGAACTTGTGAAATTCCGCCTTTACATACGACCCCTCGCTTGGCTCCAGCTCCAGGTTCACCTGGGCGTCCTCAATGTTCTGCCAGCGGAACAGGTTCATCCTGCCATACATCTTGTCTCTTGCACCAAATGCCCCATCAAACCTACCGTGATCATGATCATACGGGTTTGAGTCACCTGAAGCGTAGCTATACTCAAAGCTGAATCTTGGGGACATGGAAATGTCTTTCATTCTGTAGCCAAAAAGCAGATGATAACCATAGGCCTCAATATCATCATCTGCATAGTCCCCGAATTGCCTAACATATGTAAAATCCCAGTCAAACCCCATTATATCTTTCTTATATGCCCGAAAACCCGCATACCAAGAGTCGAGAGTGCCGTAAAGGCCATCCTCTCCCTTGTATCTACGGTGATTATCCCTCTTTGTCATGAAAAACGGTTCTACAGCTATACTGTACATGCTTTTCGGAAGGTCTACATGAGAATACATGCCGAACGACTCGTAGAAATGGCGGTGCTTGAGGCTAAACTGGTCAGGGTTGTGTATCATGGTCCTGCCGTAGTACATGTCCAAAAAACCCTTATCAAACCTGTAGGAAAGCTTTAGGGCATCCCAGATCCACCTACCGGTATTGCCCCACTCGCCTGGCCCAAACACCCTCTTGTCGCCAAAGAATATCCTCTGCCTTCCGGCTTTCATGCCTAAAGGCAGATTAAATAGGCCCTTTGTCTCTATAAAAGCCTTCCACAACTCCCACCTGTCCTTGTAAGGATTGTTCTCATCACCAAGGGTGGAATTGTAGAAAGCACTATCAGAGATGGCCAGATCCCAAGCCTCGGCATCCTGCATCCATAAAGCAAGGTGGGTCATGTGGCTTGGGAAATAGTCAAGGCCGGCCCTGAAACGCCCGAGAAGGAATCCATCATCGTTTGAAGAGCCCTGCGGCGGATTGTCACCATAATATTTCATGTTGAAATCATCCTGGAACTCGTATCGAAGGCGTATGTCAGAACCAAACTTGAGCTTGGCATCATCTGCATGTGCAATCCTGCATAAAGACGTAAAACTTAATGCTAGAATTATAACTGCCATTAAGCATACCAAAGATCCATGCATCCTGTCATACTCGTGCATTTCATTCCTCCAATAATCTCTATTAATATAAGCCACATCGATACCCACAATCATTACAAGATACATTGATGCACGTCAATATGTTATGTACCATCAAGCATAAATAGTGGGTATCTTAAATATTAGATATTGAGCTTCATGCCTTTCCAAAGACCGATTTCATTTGTCTGCAGGAAAGTGGCATGTTCTACAGGCGGCGTCATTTTGACCATGTAGCAGGCCAGCGTAAGAGCCAGAATGCTTAAACGACCCGGAGCCATGGATGGTGGAGTATTTGAAATAACGCACTTGAATTAGGAAAATCGACTTATTTTGTACACCACTGATTGAGCCTTATTTATGCTGTTGATATTAGGCCCAAGTATGGTAAGATAATCTAGTAATTTATACTGTGTGATGACTCACCTTAAGGGGACTTTATGAAAGTATTCAAGATAGAGGTCAAGCCAGAGCTCTGTACAGGTTGTCTCAGGTGTGAGCTTGCCTGTTCCGAGGTTTACACAGGTTCATTCAACCCTTCTGCTGCAAGGATAAAGGTTGTGGTCTCAGACACAGAGTGCTCCATATCCTTTACCGAAGATTGCACCTACTGTGGCATCTGCGTGGATCATTGCTTTTACGATGCCTTAAAAAAGATTCCAGAGCAAACAGAGGAAGGGGGAAAACTATGAAGCTCGGAGGTTTTGCAGGCAGAATACTCTTTATCAACTTGTCAACAGGTGATATCAGGAAAGAACCCCTGGATACCACCCTTGCAGAGAAATTCCTAGGCGGGCTCGGGATATGTTTAAAGCTGTACTACGATATTGCCAGACCCGGCGCCTCGCCTTTCTCAGCAGAAAACCCCATTGTACTGGGTACTGGTCCTCTTGTTGGTACAGACCTCCCTGCCACGTCAAGGGTCTATGCAGTAACAAAGCTTGCCCAGAGCAAGGCTATTGGATGGTGCGGCGGAGGCGGCATGAACCTCGGGTGCATGCTGAAGAACGCGGGCTATGACCATGTTGTCATTGAGGGTAGCGCTGATAGGCCCGTGATGATCAAGATCTTTGACGATGACGTGGAAATCCTTGATGCCACGGACCTCTGGGGCAAGGGAGTAAAGGACACCTGCGATAGCCTGTGGGACAGGTATGGTAGACCAATGGGAATAATGACCATAGGCCAGGCAGGCGAAAACAGAGTCATATTCTCTATGGCATATATAGAGGGCGGCGCTACCATGGGTAGGGGTGGTCTTGGTGCCATATTGGGATCAAAAAACCTAAAGGCAATCATAGCAAAAGGTACAAAGGGTGTAGGGGTGGCAAAAAAAAGGAGGTACAGGGCACAAAGGGACAAGCTGCTAAAGACCATGCGAGACTACCCGTATCTCAAGGAATGGCAGGAACTCGGGCTGATAAAATCCCTGCCATTCTTCCCCATTGACCTTTACAAGAAGATAAAAAAAAGAAGGCTTGCATGCGTATCATGCCCCATCGGTGACAAGGACGTGGTGGAGATAAAGGATGGACCGCTTAAAGGCTTTACCACCCGCTCAACCTCCATGATCAACCTTATAACCCCCATGGTCTATGGCATAAAGGACTACAGGGAATCTATAAAATGCGTATCCATGCTAGATGACTTCGGTATGGACATGTTCGAATTCTTCGGGGTATTGAGCTTTGCAAGAGATCTTATAGAACAAGGTATCATCTCCTCTGAACAGGTCCATGACAAGATTGAGATCAACTCCCTTGAGTCGTTGGAGACATGGGCAAGGAAGGTATGTCTCAGGCAAGGTTTGGGCGATCTCCTTGCAGATGGGTTCAATGCCATTCTAAATAAATTTGGTGACAAGGCAAGGCCTTACGCGCCTTACATCATAAGGGGAATGCTACCTTACACAGGCCCAAGAGGCCCTCTCGTATGGGAATTATTCGGTACAATGGAACTAGGACAGTCTCTTGACCCTAGGGGCCCCCATGTGGGTGCATCAGGTTCCCCCACCTACTTTGCAAGAAGACCCTTGGACCAGTTTCCCCGTCACCTGAAGAGAATGGGTGCGCCCGAAGATGCCATAAAGAGGATCTTACCCAAGCCAGACTCACCAGAAGACGAAGATTCATTAAAGGTGGGAAGGCTCCTCACGTACTCCCATAACTGGTTCAGCACGCTTGGTTCCCTGGGCATATGCGCAAGGGCCCAGATAAACCGTTTCTACAACGCAGAGACCTGTGCAGAGGTATACTCCTCTGTTACAGGTATAGAGACCACCAAGGAAGAGCTCATGATAAAGGCAGAGAGGGTCTGGAACCTCTTGAGGATGGCCAACGTAAGGGAAGGATTTACGAGACAAGACGACACCTTGCCAGACAAATGGTTCAATGCGTCCCCGTTCAAGAACTATGTTACAATGAGGCCCATAACAAGGCAAGATGCCGAGGGTATGCTGGAAGACTACTACGATGAAAGGGGCTGGGACAAAAGAACCGGTATCCCCACCAAAGAGAAACTCAGGGAACTCGACCTGGAATAGAGGCAAAGGCTTATACACGGCATATAGGCCTTCCATTACCCGAGAAAACAATGTATACCACTGAAAAAATCAGGAGTTCAAGCATGGATGCAATGCCCAAGGTATCTATTATAATACCAGTAAAGGATGAAGAAGATAACATTGTACCTCTTGCAGACGAGATCACCGAGGTCTTGGGATCAGACCCATCTGATATTGAGATTCTCTTTGTAGATGACGGATCAACAGATAAAACCCTGGAACGAATAAAACAAAAGGCAGAGATCCTCCCCACAGTGCACTGGATATCTTTCGATAAGAACCATGGACAAACAGCCGCCTTTGATGCAGGCTTGAGACAAGCAAGGGGTGAGATTCTCGTAATGATGGATGGAGACCTGCAGAACGATCCAAGGGATATACCAAGACTGATAGAAGGGCTTGATAGTGCGGACATGGTAGGGGGCTTCCGTGTAAAGAGGCAAGACAGTGTGGTCCGTCTCATATCAAGCAAGATAGCAAATGCCGTGCGCAATTGGGTGACACACGAGGACATAATAGACGTGGGCTGCTCTCTAAGGGCCATGAAGAGGGAGTGCATGGAAAGGGTGAAGCTCTTTGAGGGCATGCACCGTTTCTTCCCCACGTTAATAAAACTGGAGGGATTCAGTACAGCGCAGATACCGGTGAATCATCGTCCACGAAGATACGGCAAGGCCAAGTACGGCATTTCTAACCGTATGTTTAAGGCCTTGATGGATCTGTTCGCGGTTGTATGGATGCAGCATCGCTACCTTAATTACGTTATAAGGGAGCGGGGTTAGCATGAACAAGTTCTGGTTGATCTTCGGTTTCGTGGGCCAGGCAGTCTTCAGCGCCAGGTTCCTGGTGCAATGGCTGGCTTCAGAAAAGGCAAAGAAAAGCGTTATACCCATAGCATTCTGGTGGCTTAGCCTATGTGGTGCTGCGATACTACTCACCTATGCCATATACCGTAAAGACCCTGTCTTCATAGTGGGTCAGTCAACAGGTTTCCTTATATACTCAAGGAATCTCTACTTTATATTCAGGGAAAAGAGTAAAGAGGGGGTTGGGACGTAAAAGAATGATGATATAGGGTACAAGGTGTAAAGTCTAAGGCGCCGGGCGCCAGACATCAGGCACCAGGCGCCAGCAAAGGCACAAAGTTAAAAGACAAGGTATAAGTTGAAAGAATACTTAAAAAACGCACCTGGATGGCTCAAACTTTCGGTCCTGGGTCTTGTGCTTATGCTTCCCACACTAGGACTGAGACCACTGTGGCTACCCGACGAGGGAAGGTATGCCGAGGTGGCAAGGGAGATGATAGTAACAGGTGACTGGATAACACCACACCTTAATTTCTCTCCCCACTTTACAAAGCCACCCCTTACATACTGGCTTACTGCCATCTCTCTCATGGTCTTTGGCAAAAACGCATTTGCCGCAAGGCTTACAAGTGCGCTCAGCCTTATAGGAACGGCAATCATTACATACCTACTGGCCCTGGAACTAGGTAAAAGAAAATCTGCATTTGCTGCAGCACTCATACTACTAACATCCCTTATGCCCTTTGTAGCCGGAAACCTCGTTACCACGGACATGCTGCTCACCTTCTGGGAGACACTTGGCATATTTATGCTATGGAGATGGTACAACACGAGACAAAAGGCAAAGGTCTACCTTTACGGGGCATACGCCGCACTAGGCCTTGCCTTCCTTACAAAGGGGCCCGTGGGAGTACTCGTGCCCCTCATGGCGTTTAGCGGCTACTGCGTTTATGTAAAGGACTGGTCCATATTGAAACAAGGCTTTACTAGATGGTCCAT
>QMLJ01000011.1 GCA_003643935.1 Deltaproteobacteria bacterium
CAAACAGATGATCAACAAGAGCCCAAACCAGGACTGGATAAAGGAATACCATGGACGCTTGGCACTACCCGTGTTAAATCTCATATTAGGCATGATCGGCATAACATTCGGTTACCAAGGACCGGCCAGGGAGACCAAGCGCAGGGGGTTCCTTGTAGGCATCGGGACCATAGTTGCGTATTACATGGTGTTTGTACTCTCCAGCCGCCTGGCAAAGAGTGGAACAATCGGGCCTGTGGCAGGTGCATGGTTGCCGGATGTTATCTTTGGACTTGTACTCGCCATGCTTTGGATATGGAGGTCTAAGAGATAAATGCATGTTTATATAATCGTCAAGGAGGTGTAGTACGGCAACTCTTGATCTATACATATTCAAGAAGACCATGCACATGTGGATTATGTCTTTAGTGGCCATTGGTATGCTCGTCATGATATCCATGTTTTTTGGCGATATATCCATGTTCATCCAGCATAACACAGACCTAAAGACCATACTTGGCTACATGACCTTTTCCATACCTCAGGTAATATTCATGGTTTTACCGTTCTCAGTCTGTCTTGCCATACTGGCAACACAGGCCTCACTATCCAGGCATTCAGAGGTCATAGCCATGGAAGCATCTGCTATACCATGGTGGCGCATACTCATCCCATTTACAACAATCGCAATCCTTGCCACTATAATAATGATGCTGTTCAGCTTTGAGATTTATCCCCTCTCACAGAAGAAGGCGGACAAGATAGAGGATATCTTCATAAAGAAAAGGGACGTAAAAGGCTCTTTCACGGTACTTGGAGGCAGGTTCAAGATAGGGGATACCTTTTATTTCGTGGAACATATGAATATATCCAGGGGCACAATGGATAACCTCGTGTGTTACACTGTGGAGAAAGGACGGCTCACCAATGTGGCAAGGATAAGGCATGCCAGGTGGGACGGGACTCTCTGGCATGCCAGAGGTTTGAAGGTGATAATGCTGGGGGATGAGGATATAAAGACGTCGACAACCACTGGTTTCTTCCTTAATAAAGGCCCGGAGGACCTGGTGATGGCCAGTCCTAGACCGGATGTACTGACCATAAGGCAGTTAAAGACCTACCTGGAACAGATCAGGGCCGACGGCATACATTCATCGAGCCTGGAGACCACTTACTACGACCGGATCAGCTTTGCCATGTCACCCTTTGTAATGGCTGTGCTTGCTCTGCCCTTTGGTATTCGCTTTCCACGAACCGGGGGTATTGCAAGGGGTATGGCACTAGGTATAGTACTTGGTCTCTCTTACTGGGGTGTGCATTATGCTATGGTAAGTCTTGGTAAGTCAGGTTCTCTTTCTCCTGTCATCGCAACATGGATGACCAATATTATTGCGCTTGTCGTGGGAATAGTTATACTATTTCTCAAAAGGGGTAAGCATGGCTGATATTGTAATTATAGGTGCAGGACCAGCAGGGGTGTTTGCCGCCTTGGAACTGGTGAGTGACACCCAAGGCTTGGACGTGGTCATGGTGGAGCAGGGCAAGGATATTCCATCAAGGAGCAGGTCCACTGGGGATATAATGCAAGGTTGGGGCGGGGCAGGTGCATTCAGCGATGGGAAGCTCACACTATCCACGGAACTAGGTGGTGATCTCTCAAGCCTTGTACCTGAAAAAGAACTAATGGGGCTTGTGGAAGAGGTAGACACGACTTACCTCAGGTATTCTGCACCCAACAAGGTCTTCGAGGTAAGCCCTGACAATGCAGAGAAGATATCTGCAAGGGCAAAGTTGGCCGGTCTAATGTACATCCCTACGAGGATACGCCATATAGGCACTGAGAACTGTTACGCGGTCCTGAAGAACATGAGGGATTACCTTGATGATAAGCTCGAGATAATTTTCAACACAAAGGTCATGGAGATAGTAAGCCATGAGGGAAGGGTAAATGGTGTAAGGCTTGAGGACGGCAGGCTTATAGAGGCTAGGTACGTTATTGTTGCCCCTGGCAGGGCAGGTTCTGCATGGATGGCCTCGCAGGCGGCAAGCCTAGGCATTGATGCGTGGCCTAACCCAGTTGACCTGGGTGTGAGGGTTGAACTCCCGGCAGTCACCATGGAAGAGCTCACGTCAATGGCTTATGAAACAAAGTTCATATACTATTCCAGGACATTTGACGACAGGGTAAGGACCTTTTGTATGAATCCATACGGGGAGGTCGTAAAAGAGACGGCAGACAATATAGTAACGGTAAATGGTCACTCCTGGGCATCTAGGCGTTCTGAGAACACAAACTTTGCCATACTGGTGAGTGCTAACTTTACCGAACCATTCGATGATCCAATTGGATACGGGAGGTCTGTTGCTGCAATGGCAAACATGCTAGGCAGTGGTGTCATTGTCCAGAGACTCGGTGACCTCATAAGCGGCAGGCGGACAACGGATGAAAGGCTAAAGAGAAGCATGACAGAACCTACACTCAAGGATGCCACACCAGGAGACCTGAGCTACTGTATACCATACAGGATACTCACCGACATAGTAGAGATGCTAGAGGCCCTTGACAAGATAACGCCTGGGGTAAACACATCCCACACCCTACTATACGGGGTTGAGGTCAAATTCTACTCGAACCGTATTCGGCTCAACAATGACCTCTCCACGGACATAGACGGTCTCTTTGTGGTGGGTGACGGCGCAGGCATCACGAGAGGCCTAGTGCAGGCCAGTTGCTCAGGCCTGATTGCTGCAAGGGCAATAAAGAAGGCTATAGCATGATGCGTATTGCATAAGCCTGATGCTTATTTTTAACTTGATAAGAAAAGGTCTTTTATATTAACCATAAGGTTCAATGTCATTGTAATCAAAAGAATAGGGAGACTGATATGGCTAAGAAATATGTGTATCTATTTGGAGGCAAGGGGATCAAGGCCGAGGGTAATGCAGGTATGAAGGATATCCTTGGTGGTAAGGGTGCAAATCTAGCTGAGATGAGCAATCTGGGCATACCAGTACCTCCTGGTTTTACCATATCGACCGAGGTATGCAGGATCTATTTTGAGACAGGTGGACTTCCAAAGGAGTTGAAGCAACAGGTGCTCGATGCGTTGGAGAAGGTTGAGAAGACCATGGGTCTCAGGTTTGGTGATCCTGAGGCACCCCTTTTGTTCTCTGTACGTTCAGGTGCCAGGGTGTCGATGCCCGGTATGATGGACACAGTGTTGAACTTAGGCCTTAACGATGACACGGTAAAGGGCCTTATAAAGATGAGCGGTAATGAGAGGTTTGCATACGATTCTTACAGGCGTTTTGTGCAGATGTATGCCGACGTTGTTATGGGTGCTGATGCCCATGCACTAGAGGAAGAGCTTGAGAAACTTAAGCAGGCCAAGGGCGTGAAGCTGGATACCGAGCTGGATGCAGGAGATCTAAAGAAGTTGGTGGGTATACTCAAGAACAAGGTAAAGAAACTCACTGGTAAAGAGGTACCAAGTGAACCCATGGACCAGCTATGGGGAGCCATTGAGGCGGTGTTTAACTCCTGGAACACCCCGAGGGCAATTACATACAGGAAGCTGAACAACATACCCGATGACTGGGGTACTGCAGTCAACGTACAGGCCATGGTATTTGGTAACATGGGTGAGACCTCTGCTACTGGTGTTGCATTTACAAGGGATCCTGCAACTGGGGAAAAGGTGTTCTTTGGAGAATACCTTAGCAATGCACAGGGCGAGGACGTGGTTGCAGGAATAAGGACACCCATGCCCATAAACAAGGTAGGGAAAAAGGACAGCTCCATGGTATCGCTGGAAGAAGCCATGCCCGAGCAGTACAAACAGCTTGAAGAGATATACCATACGCTTGAAAGCCATTACAGGGACATGCAGGACATAGAGTTCACCATACAGGAAGGGAATCTATGGATGTTGCAGACAAGGACAGGCAAGCGCACTGCCTTGGCCGCGGTTAAGATTGCAGTAGACATGGTCAACGAAGGACTTATAACAAAAGAAGAGGCTCTACTTAGGGTAGATCCTAACCAGATAGACCAACTCCTTCATCCCATGGTCGATCCGAATGCAGACAAGGAGGTTATAGGTAAGGGTTTGCCTGCTTCTCCTGGGGCTGCAGTTGGAAAGATTGTATTTTCTGCAGAGGACGCCGAGAAGGCTGCTTCAGCAGGGGATAAGGTAGTGCTTCTGAGGATTGAGACCTCGCCCGAGGACATACATGGGATGAGCGTTGCAGAGGGTATTCTTACTGCAAGGGGTGGTATGACATCCCACGCGGCTGTTGTTGCGAGAGGCATGGGCAAGTGCTGTGTTGCTGGTTGCCATGACCTCTCCATAGATTATGATAAGCAGGAATGTGTTATAGGCGGACACAAGTTGAAGAGCGGGGATTACATTACCTTAGATGGTGCTAAGGGTGAGGTAATACTGGGTAGATGTCCAACGGTTGAGCCTTCATTTTCCGGTGCATTTGGTACGCTGATGCAGTGGGCCGACGAGGTAAGGAAACTTGGTGTCAGAGCAAATGCAGATACGCCAAAGGATGCAGAAACAGCAAGGAACTTCGGTGCAGAGGGCATAGGCCTGTGCAGGACAGAGCATATGTTCTTTGAAGGGGATAGGATAGTTGCAGTGAGGGAAATGATCCTTGCCGATGATGAGGAAGGAAGGAAAAAGGCGCTTGCCAAGATTATGCCCATGCAGGCAAGTGATTTTGAGGGCATATTCAGGGTGATGAATGGTCTTAGCGTAACTATAAGGCTTTTGGATCCGCCTTTGCACGAATTTCTTCCCAAGACAGACGAAGAAATCGAGGAAGTGGCAAAGGGTCTAAAAACAACGCCGGATGAGGTAAGGGCCAAAAGGGATGAGCTTCACGAGGCAAATCCCATGCTAGGGCATAGAGGATGCAGGTTGGGCATAAGTTTCCCTGAGATCTACGAGATGCAGGTTAGGGCGATAATAGAGGCTGCATGCAAGGTCAAGAAGGAAGGCGTGGTTGTAAAGCCAGAGATCATGATCCCCCTTGTGGGTCATGTAAATGAACTGGCCTCTCTTAGGGAAATGGCCGAAAGGGTTGCATCAAAGGTTATGGATGAGTACAGTACCAATTTAGAATACTCTATCGGGACCATGATAGAGCTACCTAGGGCAGCCATAACCGCCGACCAAATAGCCAAGGAGGCTGAATTCTTCTCCTTTGGGACCAATGACCTGACCCAGACCACTTTTGGTCTTTCAAGGGATGATGCAGGGAAATTCTTGCCTGAGTATGTAGAAAAGAAGATCCTGGAAAGAGATCCCTTTATGGTCCTTGACCAGGAAGGTGTTGGATACCTTGTCAAGACAGGGGTGGAAAAGGGTAGAAAGACAAGGCCGAACCTAAAGGTCGGCATATGTGGTGAGCACGGGGGAGAGCCTTCTTCCATTGATTTTTGTCACAGGGTAGGACTTGATTATGTAAGTTGTTCCCCGTACAGGGTTCCCATAGCCAGGCTTGCTGCAGCCCATGCAGCGATAAATAACAAGTAGTGATAATAAGTTTTGAGGGTGGAGAAGGGGTAGGCAAGACCACCCAGATAAGGCTTCTCTCCTCATACCTGGAAAAGGAGCACATCCCCTGGGTTTCAATCAGGGAACCCGGGGGATCTCCCATATCCGAGCGCATACGTAGCCTGTTCCTTGAAAATAACCTGGATCCTTGGGCCGAACTCCTATTGGTACTGGCGTCAAGGAGGGTAAACATAAAAAAAGTCATCGAGCCTGCCCTTTCCGAAGGAAACATAGTAATCATAGACAGGTTCATAGACTCGACACTAGTATATCAGGGCATACTTGGAGACATAGATACCAGCGCAATAATGGATGTCATGAAACTTACGCATACTCTCTTGGAACCTGATGTAACCATACTGCTTGATGCGCCTGTTGAGGTAAGTCTTTCAAGGATAAGGGCTAAAGACAGGTTCGAGAATCTGCCACTCAAGTATCATGAGAAGATACGGAATGCCTTTCTAGATATCTGTAGCCAGGAAAGACATTATGTTGTGGATGCATCAAGACCCATAGAAGATGTCTGGGAAGACGTGATATCCATCCTAGAACCGTTCCTGGCAAGGACAATCAACAGCTAGAATACATTTGGCCAGGCCTTCTAAAAGCTTTAATCAAGGCCTGGCCATGTTACAAGTCTTTAGAGGATCTCAATGGCAGTTGCCATGGAAACGCCACCACCGCCACAGAGCGTTGCAAGCCCGAGGGTCTTGTTTCTCTTTTTCATTGCATAGATAAGGGTGACAATAATCCTGCAACCAGTAGCACCCACAGGGTGTCCAAGACCTATGCCTGAACCGTTTACGTTCGTAATCTCCCTGTTCAGGCTTAGTTCCCTTTCACAGCCAAGGTACTGTGCTGCAAATGCCTCGTTGAGCTCTATCAGTTCAAAATCTTTCATGTCAAGTCCAGACCTCTTAAGCAGGTCTTTAACGGCAGGCACCGGGCTCAGCCCCATCACAGAAGGATGGCATGCACCTCTACCTGTTGCCTTTATCCTTGCAAGTGGCTCAATACCAAGCTCTTTTGCCTTGTCTGCTGACATGATAATCACTGCTGCAGCGCCGTCGTTGATGCCTGATGAATTTCCTGCAGTTACCTTGCCTATCTTTGGTATGAATGCAGGGGGTAGCTTTGCCAGTTGCTCCATGGTAAGCCCTGGTCTGAAGTGTTCATCCTTGTCGAATATAATAGGGGGCTTACCCCTTTTCTGGGGTACTTCCACTGGTACTATCTCATCCTTGAAATCTCCCTCTTTTGTGGCCCTCTCTGCATTATTATGCGATCTCAATGCAACCTCGTCCATCTCTTCTCTGCTGATGTTATGCAACTGTGCCACGAATTCCGCTGTATGTCCCATAATGTAAGGCTTACCTCTAAAAAGATCCAGTGGCATACCTTTCTTGACAGGGCCATCCTCTGGATGGGGGATCAGGTGCGAACCACAGTGAAGACCATGTATCAATGCATCGACAAAGGTCTTGTCCTGCAACCTTGCACCCCACCTAGCCTCAGGCACCACGTAAGGTACGCCTGACATGTGCTCCACGCCACCTGCAAGTATGATATCGGCCATGCCTGCTTGTATCATGGCCATGCCCGATATTACGGCCTCCATTGCCGATATGCATACCCTGTTTATGGTAACAGCGGGTATGCTCTCTGGTATTCCTGCCATGAGTGCACCAACCCTAGCAACATTCAGCGCATCAACAGGTTCAAGACAGCAGCCGAAACGTACGTCGTCTATAAGACTAGGCTCAATTCCAGCACGCCTTATAGCCTCTTTCATTACCACGCTTGCAATACTTGCCCCGTTCATATCCCTTAACGTACCGCCAAAAGAACCAATAGCTGTTCTACATGCTGAAACAATTACCACATCCTTCATAGTAACTCCTTCCTCCCTGAGTTTACCCCAATTACCTAGACTAGAGATAAACTCTCATTCGTTTTTTGCTCGACAAATACTAGAAAGTTCTAGCAAAGTAAAGAACGCATTAAATATATTATCACATTAATTATGTTCTAAATCTTGGGCTTACAGCTATAGCTTGACAGTCTGGCTTAAATACAATAGTTAGAGCACGGGGGAGAGTTACAGGGAATATCTATGGACATAGCTGTATCAGCTACTTGTCGTCAGCATTGGGATAACGAAAATACACAAGGGTATGACTCACTTGCCCTGGCATGGATAGAAAGTCCTTTGTGGATCGCGGAGCACTGGAGCTTTTATGAAGTATAGCAAGATTGGCGTATTTGACTCAGGAATGGGGGGGCTTACCGTCCTGAAGGAATTACTTGAGCGTATAAAAGGCCTGGACATGGTATACTTTGGTGATACTGCCCGACTTCCATACGGTACAAAATCTCCTGGCGTCATAAGGCAATACACGCTCGAATGCTCCAGGTTCCTTGTAGACAAGGGCATAGACATGCTAGTTCTTGCATGCAACACCGCATCTGCCCATGCCATATCAGTAGCCAGGGAAGAGCTGGGTATACCTGTCATGGGTGTCATAGATGCGGGGGTTAGGGCAGCTGTATCCACTGGTGCATCGAGGATAGGGGTGATAGGTACACCGGCCACCATAAGGAGTAACGCCTATGCCGAGGCCATAAAGGCTCTAAGACCGGATGTCGATATTGTTAGCAAGGCATGCCCGCTCTTTGTACCCCTGGTAGAGGAAGGTATGCTGGACGACGAGGTGACCGAGATGGTTGCAAGGAGATACCTTAAAGACCTCATATCGCAAGGCATAGAAACCCTATTGCTCGGATGCACCCACTACCCCCTACTAAAAAATGTAATCCAAAAGGTAATGGGGAGTGGAGTCAACATAGTGGATTCAGCTGCAACAACGGCTAGAGCAGTTACCCGTATGGTGAAAGGAGAATACGAGTGTAAGGATTCTTCAGATGTGGTATATTATTTCACGGACCTGACACAATCATACCTGAAACTGGGCGAGCTGGTTCTAGGCCGACCCATGGAAAACGTTGAAAAGGTGGACCTGGATGGACGCTTAGGTGGTGGGAGTAATGGCTAGGGATATTGCAAGGGTCAGGAACATAGGCTTTGTGGCACATATAGATGCCGGCAAGACCACTGTAACCGAAAGGGTCCTTTTTTACACTGGAAGGATACACCGCATGGGTGAGGTTCACGACGGTCAGGCAACCATGGACTGGATGCCACAGGAGCAGGAAAGGGGCATTACCATAACATCGGCCGTGACAACATGCCTATGGAAATCAAACGAGATCCATATAATAGACACACCTGGCCATGTTGATTTTACAATAGAGGTAGAGCGCAGCCTAAGGGTCTTAGATGGTGCAATAATGATACTCTGCGGCGTGGGCGGGGTTGAAGCACAGACCGAGACCGTGTGGCACCAGGCCAGGAAATACAAGGTGCCCATGATAGCATTTGTTAACAAGCTTGACAGGCTGGGAGCTGACTTTAACAGGGTTGTCAGGCAGATGAGAGAACATTTTGATCTCCCAATACTACCGGTACAGATTCCTTTTTACGACGGGCCTGAATTCAAGGGTGTCATTGACCTTATACGCTGGTGTAAGATCCTGTGGAGAGACGATGACCAGGGCGTGACCTATTCCGAGTTTCCAATAGACGAGGACATGCTGGAAGAGGCCGGAGTTGCAAGGGAAAAGATGATAGAGACCATTGCAGACTTGGATGATACCATAATGGAGAAATATATATCCGGCGAGGACATGGATGAACAGAGCCTTAATGCAGCAATAAGGAGGCTTACCATCAACAACATGGCAGTGCCTGTGCTCTTGGGATCTGCCCTCAGAAACAAGGGCATACAGCCTTTAATGGATGCAATAGTTAACTACCTGCCTTCCCCAAATGATATACATCCTGTTGTTATCCATGATACCGTGACCGGTGAAGAACTCGAGATCACTAGTAATCCAAGGGGCCCCTTATGCGTATATGTATTCAAGATCTACATGGAAGAAGGGAGGAGGCTCGTATATCTCAGGGTATACTCCGGGACACTCAAGGTTGGATCCGAGGTCTACAATGCCACCAGGGGCAAGACGGAAAGAATAGCCAGGCTCTTTAGGATGCATGCGCATCACAAAGAGCGACTGGATAAGGCGGTTGCAGGAGATATAGTTGCCACTGTGGGATTGAAGGAGTCCATCACAGGTGATACCCTGACCGAGAAGGGCCATTCTTTTGTCCTGGAACCCATAAGTGCATCCAAACCCGTTATATCCGTTGCAGTGGAGCCCAAGACAGGAGGTGATACCCTAAAAAGGCTTGTGAGTGCAACCGAGAAATTAACCATAGAAGACCCCACGTTAAAGGTTCATGAGGACCCAGATACAGGTCAGCTAATATTAGAGGGAATGGGTGAGCTTCACCTTGAAATAGCGACTGAAAGATTAAAGAGTGACTTTGGACTTGACATAAATGTTAGTAAGCCCCAGGTACTCTATTGTGCAACCGCTGAGAAGGAGGCCATGTCCGAAGTTACCTTTGACAAGAAGATAGGCGAAGATATACACTATGGCAAGGTTGGGCTTATGGTTATACCGGGCCAGAGAGGGGGTGGTAACACCTTCTACATAGAGGTTAGCCTACCGGCTGATATACACGATGCAATAAGAATGGGTCTTGAAGAAGCGTGCCTGTCTGACCCGGTGCATGGCTACGAGGTGGTTGATGTAAATGTGAAAGTAGTTATGCCCGAACTTGATGCAAGAACGACGGCCATCGGTGTGAAGATAGCCGCTCACATGGCATTGCAGGATGCCTTGAGAAAGGCAGGTATTGTCATACTGGAACCTGTCATGGAAATGGAATTACTTGTCCCGGAAGAATATGTAGGGGATGTTGTGGGGGACTTAAGTTCAAGGAAGGCAGATATAATAGGTGTAGAGCCAAAGGGACAGTTTCACGAGATCAAGGCAAGGATATACCTCTCAAGGACCTTTGGCTACTCAACTGATCTCAGGTCCCTCACAAAAGGTAGGGGAAGTTTCACCATGAAGTTCCTGGGATTTGACAGGTTGTAAAGGCTTTAGTATGCCCATAAAAAGGCTTAGATGGATTGTAGACATTGTCTTTCTAACGCTCAGCATCTGGATAGTATCGGGTATAATAACAGATGTACTCTCATACAGACTCTACAGGATACCCGTACCGGAAAGGAAAATGGAAAGGTCTTTTGATAAGGATAGACATATATCATCACGCGGACCTCAGTATTATGCCGTTATACAGCAGAGAAACCTTTTCCACGCAAAGGAGATAGATACCGTATCTCGGGCAAAGAAATCCGAAGAGGACATTGTAAGACCCCTTGCCGAGATGGGCCTGGTATTAAGGGGTACTATAACAGG
>QMLJ01000012.1 GCA_003643935.1 Deltaproteobacteria bacterium
AAAGAATTCTTGCAAAACAAAAGATATGTAACCCAATTCGTAAACCCAGTGATGTCCAAAATAAGTCGTTTTCCTGATTCAAGTCCAATATTTCGAACACTTAAGATGGCAAGATCGAGATAGTCGTGAATTTAGGTTCCATCATTGGGATTCCTACTGGCAAATGAAATCAGTTTTTGGACAGGCATGCCGTAACCTATAAATTTGTAAAAGATTCTAGACTCGGGTTGTATATTTAATCTATAATAGCTGATTGGACAAGGATGTTGACTGATTAATAACAAATTTTGCCGGAGGTATTGAAATGGACACAAATCCCTTGCATCAGATAATGAGACCTTCATCCGTTGCAATAGTAGGGGCAAGCAACCATCTGGATAAGATGGGTACCATAGAATACCTTAATCTTGTTAACAGCGGTTTCCCCGGGGAAGTCATGCCAGTGCATCCCACAGAGAAAGAGGTGTTTGGTAAGAAGGCGTATCCAAGCATAAATGACCTTGACCATGCTCCGGACCTTGCTGTCCTGGTCGTACCAACATCCCTTGTCCCTGAGATGCTGGAGGACTTTGGGAGGCTTGGTACACGCTATGCGGTAATAGTGACGGCAGGTTTCAAGGAGACAGGGGATAGTGGCAGGGAGCTTGAGCAAGAGATAGTTGATATTGCATCCCGTTATGGCATGCGTTTCATTGGGCCTAACTGTATGGGTATAATAAACACTGAGCTCCCGCTTAATATATCGGTTATGCCGCTCAAAAGACTGAATGGTAAGCTGGGCCTTGCTTCCCAGAGCGGCACCTATGTTGCTCAGACTTTATCTTACCTATACGACCGTGGTGTTGTGTTCAGCAAGGCAATAAGCGTTGGTAACGAGGCAAATATTGATGTGGTTGATTGCCTGGAGTACCTTGGGCAAGACGAGTCGACAAAGGCCATTGCCCTATACCTCGAGTGCATACGTAGGCCGGATAGATTTCTTGAAGTGGCGAAAGGTATAGATAAGCCCATAGTGGCGCAGTACGTTGGCGGAACCCAGTCAGGTGCCCGGTCTGGCTCCAGCCATACAGGTGCCATGGCCGGCCCGGATTATGTCTATGACGGCCTGTTTGAACAGGCAGGTGTTGTACGAGTGGACACGATCGAGGAGCTTTACACAATAGGCTGGGCACTCGCATGCCAGCCAGCGTCAAAAGGCAGGCGCGTGGGTATACTTACAAACTCAGGTGGTCCTGGGACTGCCATAGCAAATGCATGTGATAAACTAGGACTTGAGGTTCCTGAGCTATCTGAGACCACTCAGTCAAGGATAAAGGAATACATACCACCCCACGCAAGTGCTAGAAACCCGATTGACCTTACCTTTCACATAGACATGACACCCATGACCCGCTACATACCGGATATATTACTCTCCTCTGGGGAGGTTGACGGCCTCATAATACACGGTATAATGGATACAGGTTTTTTCTCCTACATGATGCCGGTAATAGAGAAGGCCTTGGATGCCAAGGGTGAAGATATACTAAAGGCCATGGAGTTGAAGCTTGACCGACTAGTGGAAATGCCTTGGAAGTACGACAAACCAATTGTAATATCAACCTTTTTCGGCAGAGAGGACCACAGCACCAGGACTTTCCATGAATCCTGTATCCCTACATTTGATTCGCCCGAGAAGACCGCAAAGGCAATGTATGCACTGTACAAGTATGCAAATAGGAGGTTTGGGTCACGACCTGTACCCAAGGAAGATTACCCAGTGCCGGAAGAGGCAAAGGACATAATGAAAGGTCTTATCCAAACCATGGATAGTGGTAAAATCGCACTGGACGAGTACACGGCGAAAAGAATACTTAGAAGCTATGGCATCCCAACCACCAAAGAAATGCTTGTGAACAGTATGGATAGTGCCCTAGGTGCAGCGCGGTCTATAGGCTACCCGGTGGTGCTAAAGGCATGTTCCCCTGAGATACAGCACAAGACAGAGAAAGGAGTTGTTCACATTAACATAATGGATGAGTCCGGGTTGAAGGAGGCGTTTGCGGACATAAGGAAAAAAGTACCGGACTCAAGCGTTCTAGTCTCGGAGATGGTAAAGGGAGAGAGGGAGCTCATGGCTGGTGTTACGTATTTTCCCGGGTTCCCGCCTTGCGTGATGTTTGGCCTTGGCGGTATATTCACCGAAGCACTTAAGGATAATGTGTTCCGTGTCGCGCCCTTGAGTGAAGATGATGCCCGTTCCATGTTGATATCTATCTCAGCGAGTAATGTCCTTGGGTCATACAGGGGAATGGATCCTGTTGACAGTGATGCCCTGGCATCAATCCTGGTAAAGCTGGGCTATGTTTCACTTCACTTCCCGGAGATAAAGGAGATCGATCTGAATCCCATAATTATCAGTGGTGAGAGACCTGTGGTTGCCGATGCCCTGTTCGTAGTGGAGGCCTGGAATGGTGGAAAATGAGAAGATAAGGGAAATGCTGGATGCCTATCCTGAAGACGGCAAGATTCCATGCGCAGTTGCACATTATATCGCGGCTTTGCTGTCTGTGGCACCTATAAGGGTAGCCAAGGTGATAAACCAGATGGGTCTGAAGATTTACCAGTGCCAGCTTGGCCTTTTCGGCTACGGCAGGAAAGGGGTTTCGAGTTACAAGGTCATTGGCAGGGAGGTGGATATTCCACAAAGGTTCAAGGAACTGCTTGAAGAGGAGACAGGGGGAGAGATGGTTGTATCCTGCGAAATGCTGTGGGATATCGCTGAAGAAGTTGGAGTAACGCGTTTTGAGGCAGGTAACGCTGCCGATGCCTACGGGTACAAGATAACCCCGTGCCAGCTAGGTTGCTTCTAGGGGGGATATGTCCAGGAAGAAGAAAAGGTTTTGTGCCTACTGCGGTAAGCCATTGATAAGTACGCAGATAGAGGGCAAGATACGAGAATACTGTCCGCATTGTGATGTTGTTTTCTACGAGAACCCATTGCCTGTATCCAGTTCTATTGTTGTTAACGATAACAGGGAGATTCTCCTTGTAAAGAGGAGAAATGAGCTATACAAGGGCATGTGGTGCCTGCCCATGGGTTTTGCTGAGACAGGCGAAGATGTACGCGGCGCAGCCCTGAGGGAATTGGAGGAAGAGGCCGGTATAGAGGGGGAAGTTGTAAGACTTATTGACGTGGATACGGTTGATAACTATTATTATGGCAGCCTAGCCATAGTTACGTACGAGGTAAAGGCTGTTGGCGGTATTCTCAGGCCAGGTGACGATGCGATCGAGGCTAAGTACTTTCCCATATCAGATCACCCGCCCCTTGCATGGTCTTCAAACGAGAAGGCCATAAATATATACCTGGATTTTTACAGAGACATATGGGCCATGCTTGATTCCTTTGAACAACTTTTCCCTGAGCTGACTACTGAAGAGATTCTTTTTGACTCAAAGAAGAAAATGAATCAGAGGTCGTTTCTATCAAATATCCTAGTCAAGATAATCGAGAGAGATTTCAAGCAGATCTCCGAAAAGTGGGTAGGTGACGTGGAAAAGAACATACCCTCTCTCAAGGATCACCTGGACTTGTTGAACAGTATAAACTCAAATATACTGGATAGTATACAGCTGTGGCTAAAGGGTTACAGAAAAAAGATTGATTTCTCTCCTTTCCTTGATGCAGGCTCCAAGCTGAGCAAAAGGGGTGTGTTCCTTCCTGATGTGTTGAATGCAATGGCTTTGAGCAGAAAGGCCATATGGATACACGTGTTGAAGCAGAATATACTATTATCTCCACTTGAGATATACACTGCACTTGAGCTTAACAACAGGATTATTCTGTTCTATGACAAGGTGGTATATGCACTTTCCTTTGGATATGTAAAGTAATCTCGGAAAAGGGTTGGTCTATTTCTTCCAGATGCTGTTTCCTTCCACCATGGATCTTATGGGGAGCGCAACCATGGGTATTATTACACACTTCAGTATGTCACCCGGTAAGAATATCAGCATGCCTGCCTTTATGCTGAACGTTATTGCATCTGGCTTCATCAGTATGTACTGAAGGTAGAAGGCAAGGTAAGGCATGCCTAGAAGGTATATAACTGAGGTTCCTATGAGGCAGGCAATAAATATGCGGGCTTTGGTGTACGCCGTTTTTTCAAGGTAAAGACCGACTGCATATGGAGCGCACATAAAACCAAGCAGGAAACCAAACGAAGGTTTCATGATATAGGATATACCTCCACCACCCGAGAAAACCGGGAGTCCAAGGAGGCCGGTGATAACGTATACAACCTGGCTTATACTACCTTCCACAGGCCCCAGGATTACACCTGCAAGCAGAACAGAGAACGACTGAAGTGTGATTGGTACAGGTGCTAGCGGTACCTTTACAATGGAACCGGCAGCTGTCATTGCAGCAAACAAGGCTATCAACGTTATTCTCCTTGGTTTCATGCACAACGTCACTAGCACATCAACCCTAATAGGTAAACATTACTTGGGTATAAACAGGTTTAGATATGCGTGATGTTATAGCACGGTGTAATGATGGGGATAGATACCCGCCCCTGCGTTTATTTTACCAGACCAGGCAAGGACAATTTTGCCATGTCGTGGGCCAAATTGTATTTGCACTTTGGCAGGTGATGCTATATATTATTTACATACCTTACTATTATTATATGTCCTTTCCTAAGACATCTTTTTGGAGGTGAAAGTCATGCAAGTAGAGATAACATGGCTAGGTCATGCAAGTGTCATGATAGAAGGGGCAGGGTTGCATATCTATGTGGATCCCTGGAAACTTAAGGGTGATTTGCCTGTAGCAGATATTGTGCTGGTCACTCATGAGCACTATGACCACTATTCCGAAGATGACATCAGGCGTATAAAGGCAGAGGATACCGTTGTTGTTTGTTCGTCCAAGAGACCTCTGGTTGATGAGGTAATGTTGCCGGGTGATAATAGAGTGATAAAGGGTGTTAAGATTGAAGCCGTACCTGCATACAATATCAAAAAGGATTTTCATCCAAGGGCCAATAACTGGGTAGGTTACATGGTTGACCTGGATGGTATGAGGATATACCATGCCGGTGACACAGATAGGATACCGGAGATGAAAGGTCTGGGGGTTGACGTGGCGATCCTTCCTGTGGGGGGAACCTACACCATGGATGCTGAAGAGGCAATTGCAGTGATAGGAGATATAAAGCCCAGGCACGTAATTCCCATACACTTTGGAGACATCGTAGGCAGCAAGGCGGATGCCGAGAGATTGCTACAGGCCAAGACGGCCAGTATACATATCCTCGATCCAGGTGGAAAGGTCAAGTTAGATTAAGAAGATGGATGAAAGAGTCTCCCAGATATCATCAGTGCTGGGCAATGCACCTTTTGGCGTGGTGGTGCTGAATGCCGAGGGCAGGATAATTTACACAAACCCTCAGTTCAACTCTGCGGTAGATTCCGAGGGCATACCAGTAACAGGAAGGTCCATATACAACCTTATACCGGAGCTTCTATGGGACTACAGCGTAATTAACAATATAAAGAGACTCATTGATACGGGAAAACCCTTTTATACAGTGGTGGAGACCCTTAGTTCAAAGGGAATAAAGGGGGCTGACTTTGTCAACATAAACGGTTACAAGCAGGACGATACCTATATACTTATAACAACGATAGAAAGTGGATCTTTCAAGAAGGAGACACGTTACAAGAAAGTTATACAGGTAGCACCTGACTCTATCATAATAATGAGAAAGGGCGTTATAACCTTCTGCAACCCTGCCTTTGCGGGTATAATCGACTTGCCATACGCGAGCATAGTAGGCCGCGAGATTTTCGAGTTCGTATCAGACAAGGACATAGAGACCCTCTCCCCCCTAAAGGACGACCAGATAAGGGAATTCAATGCAACAATCGAGGTAATGACATCAAAGGGCAGGAAAATACTAGGCGGTAAATTCCATCCCATAGAGGAAAGTCCTGGTATGACCATGGCCATATTAAGGGATGTAACAGAGAAGGTTGCCTTAGAAAAAAGGCTTTTAAGGCAAAATCAGGACCTCTCTGTTATAAACCTTATATCAGAGACCTTGAGCTCTTCTCTGGAAGTGGAGAAAATGCTTCATAAGACCTTGGATAAGGTGCTAGAGGTGATGGGTATAGAGGCGGGATGGATATATTTTTTGGACGAGAAGGAGAATATCCTTGAATGTGTGTGTTACAGCGGGATATCCGAAGAGATTGCAAGGCACATAGATAGTCTGAAAGTCGGTGAAGGGCTGGCAGGAAGTGTTGCATCTACTGGCAGACCTATAATAATAGAGAACGTGTCAGATGATCCCAGACTTACCAGGTTTGTATTAAAGGAAAAGGGCATGCGTTCTTTCGCATCCATCCCTTTAAAGTCTAGAACCAGGCTCATCGGTGTCATGGACATTGCCTCTTACGGGAGCAGGGAATTCTCACAGGATGACAGGCATCTGCTTACGAGCATAGGCCTTCATATGGGCATGGTGACAGAGAATGCACTCTTGTTCAAGGAAGTTGCGGATACATCCAAAAGGCTCAGAAATGCCATAAAGATAATCAAGGAAAGAAACCTGGAATTGAGAAACCTTATATCTACTGTCTCTCATGATCTCAAGAGTCCCCTCATTGCTATAAATGGTTTCATGAAACGTCTCATGAAATCTGCTAGGCCCAAACTTAATGATAAAGAGCTCGAGTACGTGGAAGCCATCATGGACAGCGGAAGACGAATGGAAAAGTTCGTTGCAAATCTCCTTGCGTTTTCATCCGTGGGAAGGCACAGGGTAAAGAGGGAAAAGGTTTCACTCCAGGAGGTCTTGGATGGTATTATCCGGGACGTGGCCCAACAGTTAGAAGAAAAGAATGGCAAGATAATACTTGCTGATGACATGCCTGAAGAGATAGAGACTGACAAGACAAGTCTTATACAGGTCTTCTCCAACCTCTTGACAAACGCTATAAAGTATTCATCGCCCAAGAGGGATCTTGTTATACGAATCAACTATGGTCTCAAGGACAACATGCACGTCTTCTCTGTGAGTGATAATGGTATGGGTATACCGTCAAGACATGCCGATGCAGTATTTGATCTTTTCTTCAGGACTTACGAAAACGTTGCCGAAGGTGATGGCCTTGGCCTTTCCATTGCAAAGAAGGCAGTAAACTCCATGGGTGGCGATATCTGGCTTGAGTCTGTTGAAGGTCAAGGCTCAACATTCTACTTTTCAATACCCTTGGAAGAGGCGGGTGAAGGTGCCTTGCAATGAAAATACCGGAGTGTTTGGCCTTGACACCCGGCCAGGCCGAATGTATAGACTCGTTAAACAAAGGGCCGCTAGCTCAGTGGGAGAGCGCTACCTTCACACGGTAGAAGTCACAGGTTCAAATCCTGTGCGGCCCACCACTTGTTAATCATCTTGCTTGGCCTTTCATATTACAGAAAGCACACTATTGTAGTGTTTTTCCCTTGCATCGTCGGGGAGTTCCAGGAATGCATTGATATTCTCCAGCATGTCCTTCTTGTCTTTCATAAGCCTGCCTTGGACATGTATGTAATTATTGGCGTGGTCAGAGAGTATCACCGTACCCTCTGCATCTAGGCGTTCAATGAGTTCCTTTAACTCCCTTACTGTGCCTTCGGGTGTTTGCGGTACAAATTCTCCTGACTTTATCCTTGGTATAAGCCTGGATGCAGGGTGTATCCACAACCTCCTTATCCTAAGGAATTGAGGTTTTACCGCATTTACAACATCGGCTGATTCTCTTACATGTTCTTCCCACCACAACTCGCCACCCAGTCCAGTAAGGAAGTAAAAGCTTATTTCCATGCCTGCTTCTTTTACCTTAAGGCCGGCCTCTATATGCTGTACCTTGCTTGCTCCCTTTTTGTGGAAAGCAAGTATTCTGTTTGACCCACTTTCCATCCCAACGTGTATACGGTCAAGCCCACAGGCGTGTAACTCTTTAAGTTCCACTAGGCCCTTTTTCCACAGGCTGGAAGACCTGCCGTATGCTGTAACACGCCTTAAAGACGGAAACCTTTCCCTGAGATATCTTATGACCTCGACCAGGAAACCTGTGTCAAGAGCCATTGGGTCTGCATCTCCCAGAAATGCGGTCTCAAAAATATCCCCGTGTAGTTCCAGGAGAGCAACTATGTCCTTTTTCATCTCTTCCAAGGACCTCAGGGAATATCTCTCTCCGTAGAGATCGTAGATGCCGCAAAAGAGGCACCTGTTCCAGCTACAGCCTCGAACTACCTTTACAAGTAGACTCATTGCCTCGCTGGGTGGCCTTATAACGAGCTGTTCAGGTATGGTAATCATACATATATTATAGCCTCATTTGAGGTGCCTTATCAAGGCTGCATCATAGACCTGCCAGGATGTTGGAAAGGGCCTTTTCCATGCACTCAGTACCGGAGAGCCAGAAATGGTCTGCGCCATCGCACAGTATTAACCTGTCTTCTTTTACAATGCTACCAAGGGCATGCATGTCCGAGAACTGGTCGTTTGTGCCTGCGATTATCCATGTCTTAGTCTCTTTAAGCGCTGGAAACTCAAACATGGTACTCGGAGGGGATATCAATACTGATCTGAGTGGGTTTTGACTTGCATATCTGGCTATTATCCATGCACCGAATGAGTAGCCAATGAGGATTTTTACATCTTTCGCATACCTTACAACTGTATCCAGGTCTTCCAGCTCACCTTCTCCTTGTGTATGTTCTCCCTGGCTCTTTCCCGTGCCCCTGAAGTTAAACCTTATGGTCGTGTAACCCTTATCCACGGCAATGTCGCTAGCCAGCTTTACCACATGATTATGCATATCCCCACCATATAGTGGATGTGGATGGGCCAATATTACGCGTGGTGAATCACCTGGTCCATCCAATATAGCCTCTAACTTTGGATTGGAACCTATCCAGACATGATCCATGAGTGCCTTTATATTAAAATCCTGCCTAGTTTTCAATCTTGGCCTTTGGCACCTTGATTTTTCCCGCTGCACAAGCTTAATAAAGAAACAACGGAATGCAATGTTATTCAATGATATTTTCGTTTGACAATAATCCCAAAATATCGTTTTATCTTTACCTTATGAGGACGAGAAATGGGAGTGGATACTGGTGGTGGTTTGTTTGTATATAAGGGGGGTCGACTTCAGTAAGAAATCCAGGGAAGGCGGCCTCGGCCGCCTTTTTTATTGCTGGCCTGGTGTAAGGTGCGGCTTTAAGGGGGAATTTACCATATGAGCGAGGCTATTTTACTGGGTAACGAGGCCATTGCCTATGGCATACTTGGTGCGGGGGCAAGCGTGGTGACTTCCTATCCAGGAACGCCTGCTTCCGAGATACTTGCCACTGTAATGAAACTGGCTAAGGATGAGCATCTTGATGTGCACGTAGAGTGGTCAATAAATGAGAAGACCGCATTCGAGATAGCCTTTGCCAATTCCATAGCAGGCAGGCGTTCAGCTGTAAGCATGAAGCAGGTAGGCCTTAACGTGGCATCCGATGCCGTGATAAGTGCCTCTTACATGGGGATAAAAGGTGGACTTGTCCTCGTGGTTGCTGATGACCCTGGACCCCATTCGTCCCAGACAGAGCAGGATACAAGGATGTTTGCCATGTTCGCAAAGGTACCGGTGCTAGACCCTTCCAGTCCTGAAGAGGCCATGGACATGGTTCAGCAGGCATTTGAGCTCTCGGAGAAATACAAGACCCCTGTAATACTCAGGCCAACGACCCGCGTATGCCATGCAAGGCAGGGTGTGAGGCTACCTGAGATAGAATGTAGCCATACACCACCAAGCTTTGAGAAAGATCCTTTCCGCTGGGCAGCAACACCTGGACCTAGGCTAAGATTGCACAAGGAGCTTAATGAAAAACTAGACAAAATAGAATTAGATGACATTGCAATGCCCAGGTTGATACTGGAAGGTAGAGGCGACCTTGCCGTAATAAGTTCCGGCGTTGCCTATGCCTACGTAAGGGACATACATGCCATGGGATTAGCCAGGGATATAAGCATATACAAGATTGACATGCCTTATCCCGTGAACAAGAAGTACCTTGATGACATACTTAAAAGACATAAAAAGGTGCTGGTTTTAGAGGAGACCGAGCCTGTCATAGAGCTTCAATTCTCTTCAAGGCAAAAGGTCTCTGGCCGACTTGATAAGACCGTGCCCGGGGCAGGGGAACTCACACCAGATAATGTACGGCAGATTCTGGGGAGTTTTACAGGCATGGAGGAATTTAAGCTACCTGAGTCGCCGGTCCAGAAAAGACCGTCACTGTGTCCGGGATGTGCCCATCGGGCAGCCTTTTTCGCTATAAAAAGGGGTGCACCAAAAGGGATATACACCTCTGACATAGGCTGCTATACCCTGGGTCTTAACCTGGGTGCTGTTGACACCTGCCTCTGTATGGGGGCATCTATAAGCCAGGCATGCGGTTTTTACCATGCATACAAGGGGAAAGACAACAGGCCACCTATTGTTGCCACCATTGGAGATTCCACGTTTTTTCACGCAGGTATCCCGGCCATCATAAACGCGGTTGTCACTGGTGCAAAGTTTGTACTGGTAGTCCTGGACAACGGGACCACAGCAATGACAGGTAATCAACCTACACCTGCTGTTGGCTCGGTTGCAAATGACTTTGATGGTAATAATGTGAGTATAGAGCAGGTGCTCAAGGGTTGCGGGGTAAAGACAATACTTATAAGGGATCCGTACGATGTTCCAAGTTTCACGAGGACGGTAAAAGAGGCGAGAAAGAAGATAGAGGATGAAGGGGTTGTTGCCATAATAGCAAGGCATCCTTGCATAAGAGACAAGATGGTACTGGCTAGCCAGGATGTTTATTCTATTAGAGTAACAGATA